>CAZUJO010000016.1:3651-20084 GCA_964619995.1 uncultured Leptospiraceae bacterium | reverse complement strand
ACATGATTGTTCTTTCAGGGCGGACAATATACGCTGGTTCAAATACCGGCAGTGCCACACCGCCGCCATATTCTGCTCTAACATCGAATTCAGGTACTACGTGGACAGCGGGTGCAGTTACGATGAAGGGGAATAACATCTCCGGGGAAATCGGGCGCGCCCTCGCCTATTCCGGTTCTCGATTGGAATCCGTTGGCGACAACTGCCGCATCGACTTCACCACGAATATCACCACTCTCTCATGGAGCGCTTCTGCACTCACCATGTCCGGCTGCACTTCCATCAACTGGAAGGGACTGGCCTGGGATGGTTCTAAATTCATCGCAGTGGGATCGACGGGCGCTGCGCCGCGCATTGCCACTTCTGCGACGGGCGCGTCCACAGACTGGACGATTTCATCGCAGACAGGAATGACGACGCTGAACGCCATCACCATCAAGTAGTGGACTTCAGCGTAACTCAGCTTTCCGTCCTTGCGGCGGCCCTGCTCTGCGCCCTGGGCCTCATTTCGCGCAGGGCTCCGGCGTCCTTTTCCTGGTTCCCGGCAGTCTCGCTCGCCATTACAGTCCTTTTTTTTTTAAACAGAGCCCCGCATCACTCCTGATTCTGCCGGCTGCGGCCGCAGTTTTCGCGCTGATTCCCTGGCCGGCTCTGCGAACGTTAAGCGCTCTTCTTTTCCTGCTCGTGCCGGGGGTCCTCAGAATGGATCATCCTCTGGCTCTTACAGGCTACTCGTACGCGCTCTTTCGCATGCACGACGCTGCGTCTGCGCGGCTCCCGTTTTCAGCCTTCCTGCGCCAGAGCTTTCCTTTTCCGGCGTTTCTCTGCGGCCCGATCGCTCTTTCCGGCCAGACGTGGCCGCGAAATGAGTTCATGCGCCCGCGCGATGCCTGGCTCATCTGCGCGGGACTCTGCAAAATTCTCATCCTGCTCCCCGTCTGGAATCTCTACATGGAGACCGGAGTGCTTCTGCCGTGGCGGCCGGATCTCGCCGGATGGTCGAATCTGTTTCGAACCGGACTGTACCGATATGCGCAATTGTATCTGGATTTCTCGGGAGCGACGGACGTGGCCGTGGGACTTGCCGGACTTATGGGCCTCAGGATTCGCCACAATTTTCGCAGGCCCTGGCTTGCGGTCTCTGTTTCTGATTTCTGGCGCAGGTGGCACATCACGCTCGGCGCATGGATGAGGCGGCATGTCTACATTCCATCCGGACGAGGATCTGCGGGGATCCTCCTCGTGTTTGTGCTCGTCGGCGCCTGGCACGGCCTGCGAATCCATTTCATTCTGTGGGGATTGATCCACGCTGCCGCCATCCTCATCGAACGCAGATGGCTTTCGCGCGCGTTCCGCCGGGCTGGAGGGAAGCATCCAGTCGCCGTGCGATGGAGCAGTGTCCTCTTGACGCAGACGTTCATTTGTTTGAGCTGGGTGGTGTTTTTCTGGCCATGAAACGATTCGCTGCATTTCTCCTGGGCATGACGGTTGGACTGCTGTTGTTCTTTCTGTTCTTTCAGTCCATCCCCGAAACCTACCACTTCCTCTACGAGGCGTTCTGATGAGCGTTTCGCGCAGTTTCGCACGGGGCTGGATGACCGGGTTTTTCCTGCTCGGACCAATGACCTTTACGGCATTCATCATCGAAGACGCATTCGCCTTGCTGCCTGCACCGCGGAACTGTCCTGCATCGATCAGCCTGCACGAGAGCGATGCAGAGCTCCATGCTGCATCCAAACGCATTCACGAAAGCTGCGCGCTCGTATTTACGAGTTCTGAAGGCAGCGCGGCCGGGGGCGGCATGCCGCTGAAGGACCTCACCAGTCAGCCAGGGCTTACGTTCGTGAGCGACACAGAGGGATTTTCTGCGTTTCGCGCCATTGTATTCAACGGTCGATTGAAGCGCCCCGCGCGAAAAACGATTCTCATCATCAATCCCCATTACGCGCATCTGCGCACGTACGGCGAAGACCTGGCAGCCACGTATTTCTCAGACAGCGCATCTTTCTCCCGCTACGACGGGCCCATGCCGTTTGCTGCCGGAGCTCCGGAAAAGCCTCCCTGGCCTGTGCTCAACATATACAGGAGCATGCTTTCGCGGCGCATCGGGGTTCCTCTCCTGCGCGCTCTCGCGCCGCGCCCGCCTGCCCCGCCCCCGGCAGACCTGAACACGGACCCGGAATGGGGCCTTTCGCCCGAAATCGCGCGCAGAATCAATGTGGACGAGATGAGACGGGCCCGCTCCATCCCGGATCTGTCCGGGTCTCTCTTTGAAAATGCGCTGCGCGAGCTTCAGGGCGAGGTTCTGCTTCTCTGTCTGCCGCTCCATTCGCGCGTGTATGCGAAGATTGGCCTGAGCGCGGCCGAGCACGAAGCGCGCATTGAGCAGAGCCTGAGGCGATCGGGGCACAGATTTGAGATTCTAAGAGACCTGGATCGACCGGAATACTGGTACGATTCGATCCATTTCAATGAAAGAGGCAGGCGCGCGCTGGCGCGCAGGATTGAAAAAGAAACGCAGTGAACTGCTGGGTTTACTGGTTCCAGTTGGACTGGAGATACTTCAGATAGGCTCCAGCAGGCTCTGCAGGCCCCTCAATGCGAAGCACGGCGAGATTGCCCTCAGTCTTCACGCTGTAGCGATAGGAAGCGGCTCTGGCCTTCATGGCGGCCACTTCCGGCGAAAGCTTGCTTCCAGGAAGGGTTACAATCTCAAAATGCCCGCGTTCAAATCTTCGGGACAGGATTTCGAGGTCTTCCTGAATGCGCGCGAGCTCACCGCCCGAGTAAACAATCTCACCGCCAGCCGGCGTTGCTTTGAATTCTCTCTTGTGAGTATAGGTGACTTCCATTAAGCGCGCAAGGCCGATGCGAGGGATCACCATGTAGAGCCCGACCGCGACGGCCAGAGTCAATGTAGTGGCCACAAGGGCGATGTTCACTTCCCGCAGAGGATTTTCGCGCATGGATTCAAAAGTCGGCCGGGGGCCCGGGCTGTCAGTAATTTTTCAGGAAAACGGGCGCGATGCGTTTTCCTGAACCTGGAAGCAGATTCAGGTGCGGATTCGGAATTCGTTGATCATAGGAATCAATCGCTGAAAGCTTTCTTTAAGGCATTCTTTGCAGAGATTGTGCTGATAGAGCTTGTCCGAAGGACTCCCGCATTGTGCGCAGGATTGCTTCTTCTGCATCTGTGACTCAGACTTTTCCTTCATTTCTTTCATGTATCAACAATAATATTTCGAATCAGTGCAATCTCACATCCTCGCTGCGCGGCGCGCAGAAAGAAATGCGACAGAAAATTATACACGGACAATTCACACCCTCACTGAGGAAGCTCAAGGTCCGCTTCAAGAAGATGCGATGAAATCACGGAGGCCTCGCCGGTCAAAACAATTATGAAAAACTTCTCCCAAAAATTTTTTTTCACAAACTCTCGCACGATTTTATAGCAGAAGCAGCGTGCGCGGCATTTTCTGGAGCAACATCCTTTTGGAAATTTCTCATGAGCCTGAAAAAAACACCGCTGAATTCAATACATCACGAAATGGGAGGGCGCATGGTTCCATTCGCAGGATGGGAAATGCCCGTGCAATACTCATCCATTCTCTCTGAACATCAAGCAGTGCGAGAAAAAGCGGGACTGTTTGATGTTTCTCATATGGGAGAGATCACTGTAAGAGGCACAGGCGCGGAAAAATTTCTGGATTCTGTCACCTGCAACCGGGTACAGGAAATGCAAGATGGTCAGGTTCAATACAATGCAGTGCTGAATGAGAACGGCGGAATTGTGGACGACATCACAATTTATCGAGAAAATCAGCAGAGTTTCTTCGTTGTATCAAACGCTTCGAATTATGAGGCCGTAACCGCGCATTTTCTCAAATACAAAACTGCTGACGCAAATGTAGAAAATATCAGCAGCACCATTCATCAAATTGCAATCCAGGGACCCATTGCGGAAGAAATGCTTACGCGTTTTCTCGGCACGCCGCTTGCAGACATCGGTTATTATCGCTTTCGCGATGCAGATACAAAATTCGGCAAACTGCGCATCAGTCGAACAGGTTATACAGGAGAAGACGGATTCGAAATCTATTCAGGAATTCCGGAAGGAATTGAGATCTGGAAAGGAATTCTCTCACAGGAGAAAGCAAACGGACTGATTGCATGCGGACTCGGCGCGCGCGATCTTCTTCGTCTTGAAGCTCGCTATCCTCTCTACGGACATGAATTGAACGATACGTGGACGCCTGTGGAAAGCGGAATCGGCTGGATCGTAAAAGAAAAGCCGTCTCATTTCGCATCGTTTCAAAAAATTCTCGATCAGAAAAAAAACGGCGCAAAGAATTGCGTGACCGGCTTTCGTCTGCTCGAAGGCGGCGTTCCGCGCGAAGGATATGCAGTTGTAGACGAATCGGGCAAAGAACTCGGCAAGGTCCTTTCCGGCGGTTTCTCGCCGATTGTGTCTGCGGGCATCGGCACAGCGTTTCTGCCGGCAGGCCTGGAAAGCTTCTATATACAGATCCGGGATAAAAAAGTTCCTGCGCGCGCGGAGAAAAAAGCGTTTGTTCAGGGGACGGCCGGGAAAAATCGGCAGAAGTGACTGCCGGCATTGAGCCGGCCCTTACGCGCGGGAGGAAACCATGGAATCAAAAGTACCGGAAGGCTATCTTTTCACAAAGCAGCATGAATGGGCAAAGGAAGAAGGCGGCCTGCTTTCCGTCGGGATCTCTGACTATGCACAGAACGCCCTGGGCGACATCGTCTATGTAGACCTGAAGGCTGCGGGAACCCGCGTGGAAGCCGGCAAAACGTTCGGAACCATTGAATCCGTAAAAGCAGCGGAAGACCTGTATTCCCCCGCCACCGGAGTCATCGAATCTCTGAATCCGGCCGTGGGCAAAAGCCCGGAAAGCGTGAACAAGGACGCATACGGCACCTGGCTCGTAAAACTCAAAGACTACGACAAAGCCGGACTCTCAAGCCTGATGAGCGCGGCCGACTACACAAAATATCTGCAATCACTGGATCATTGATCCGCAAACGGAGAGCGCATGAAGCCTCATAAGTATCTGCCCGTCTCGGAAAAAGAATACGGAGAGGAGCTCGCCTCCCTCGCCATCAAGGATGCGAACGATCTGTTCGCCTGCATCCCGGAAGCGCTTCGCGGCGACACGACTACATCTCTCAAACCTCCCATGACAGAGATGGAGATCCGCGAGCACTTTCGCGCGGGCGATTCAAAAATCCGTCACACATTCATCGGCGGAAACGGACACACACACTACATTCCATCCATCATTGGTCCTCTGATTTCGCGCGGCGAATTTCTCACCGCATACACTCCCTATCAACCGGAAGTGAGCCAGGGAACCCTTCAGGCCATGTTTGAATACCAGAGCATGATGGCTTCGCTCATGGGGGTTGATATTTCCAACGCATCGCTTTACGATGGTTCCACTGCAATGCTCGAAGCGTGCTACATGGCGCAGAGGATCACAGGCAAACACGGAATTCTTTTTTCAGAAAAGATTCATCCTGAGTACATGGAAACCATGCGCACGTATTCTGCGGGCGGCATCTTCCAGTTTGATTCGGCTCCTTCCGATACCGCGGGCCGCATTGACGTTCAGGCGCTTTCGCAGAAGATCACAGACACAACGGCAGCGCTCGTAGTGCAGACTCCAAACTTTTACGGAGTCATCGAAGATCTTGCCGCATTGAAAAAAATTCTCGAGCCGCGCGGCGTCCTGCTCATCGCCGTAATCACAGAAGCCATGTCGCTTGCGCTTGTGAAGTCTCCGGGATCGCAGGGCGCAGACATCGTATGCGGCGAAGCGCAGAGCTTCGGCATTCCTCTTTCGTTTGGCGGGCCGTGGCTCGGCTTCCTCGGAGCTTCGCCTTCGTTCATGCGAAACATGCCGGGCCGCTTGATCGGCCAGGCGAAAGACGCAAACGGCGAACGCGCGTTTGTTGTAACCCTTGCTACGCGCGAACAGCACATCCGCCGCGAAAAGGCGACTTCAAATATCTGCACAAACCAGGGACTCATGGCCCTGCGCTGCGCGATCTATCTCTCCGTCATGGGCAAAACAGGTCTTCGCCGCGCAGCGGAACGATCCGCTCGATTCGCTGCGTATGGAAGAAAGAAGGCCGCGGAAATCTCCGGCGTAAAAGTGCAGTATGCCTCTTCGCCGATCTTCAATGAATTCGTGATTGAGACATCGAAGGATGCAAACCAGGTCTTCGAACACTGCGTGGAAAAATACGGCATCGCTCCGGGAAGCGTGATTGCGCCGAACCGGATCCTTGTGTCGTTCCACGAAATGCATTCGAAAGAGATCGTAGACCGCTGGGCGCAGGCCCTCGCGTCAGCCTGAGCGGAGAAAACAGATGAATCTGAGAACTACACGCAATGGACAAATTTTTGAAGAACCGCTGATCTTCGAAAGATCGCGGCCGGGTCGAGTCGGCGTCAGCCTTCCGGAAGACGACCAAAACCTTCCGATTGAAATCGACTCATCGCTTCTGCGCGATGCGAACGATCTTTCTCTTCCGGAAGTCGCAGAGCCGGACGTTGTGCGGCATTTCACGCGTCTCTCCACATGGAATTACGGAATCGATTTGAATCTGTATCCTCTCGGCAGCTGCACGATGAAGTACAATCCCCGGATCAACGAGGAAATCGCAGCCCTCCCCGCGTTCGCAGATCTGCATCCAAACACGCCCGTGCGATACGCGCAGGCCGGCCTTCGCGCCGTATATGAACTCCAGGAAGCACTGAAGACCGTGACAGACATGCCGGGCATCACACTGCAGCCCGCCGCAGGCGCTCACGGCGAACTGACAGGGCTCTTTCTCGTGAAGGCGTACCTGAATGCGCGCAAGGAAACCCACAAGACCGTCGTTCTTGTGCCCGACTCAGCGCACGGAACGAACCCCGCATCCTGCACTCTGGCCGGTTTCACCGTGCGCGAGCTTCCTTCTACGGAAGAAGGCCTGCTCGATGTCGAAGCTTTCAAGAAGGCTCTGACGCCGGACGTTGCGGCCCTCATGATCACGAATCCCAATACGCTCGGAATCTTTGAAACAAACATCAAAGCGGTCGCAGATCTGCTCCATGAAAACGGCTCTCTTCTATATATGGATGGAGCGAACTACAACGCAATCGTGGGCAAGGTTTCCATCGGAAAAATGGGCGTGGACATCAGCCACCTGAACCTCCACAAGACGTTCAGCACTCCCCACGGAGGCGGAGGACCCGGAGCTGCGGCCGTCGTCGTATCGGATCGCGTGAAGGACTTCCTTCCGGGTCCCATCGTTGTAAAAAAAGGCACGTCCGAGGGACCCGTTTATGAGGTCTCAGCTCCGGCTCAGTCCATCGGCCGCGTGAAGGCCGGTCCCGGTCATTTCGGAATGATCATCCGCGCCCTGACCTACATTCTTTCCTATGGCAATCAGCTGCACCGGGTCGCCGAACATGCCGACCTGAATGCTAACCTGGTCCGCAAGGCCCTTGAGGTGTTCTTTGAGCCTGCATCCCCTCTGGCCACGATGCACGAGGCCGTCTTCAGCGACGCAAAACAGCGGAAAACAGGCCTGGAAACGATTCATCTCGCCAAGACCCTGATCGACTACGGCTACCACCCGCCCACGATTTACTTTCCGCTCAGCGTTCACGGCGCGATCATGATCGAGCCAACTGAGACCGAATCTCCGGAAACGATCGCGCATTTTTGTGAGGTGATGAAGGATCTGGCTCGTCGAATGCAGAGTCAGGACGAAAGTATGAAGTCCAGTCCGTCGCGCAGCTTCGTCCGCCGAATCGACGAAGTCGAGGCTGCCCGAAAGCCGGTACTAAATTACTTTACAAAAAACGCCTGATCTGCTGGAACCTAAGAGATGGAATGGGAGAAGATCCTCAGGGACTCCGTAAAGGACAACACGATCCGGGAGCTGCACCTGCGGCATATACCCGTTCTGAAAACGTGCGAAAACTGGAACGATGTCAAAGAGATCGGTCTGGTAGACCACAAGACGAAGTATGCCCACTACAAGGGCCTGCTCGTCCGCTACGGCGAACGCATTTATTATGTTCCTGAAGCGCGCATGGAAGCGCTCGCGCCGTTTCGCAACTGGAACACGAAAGTCCATCTCAAGGTAACCGACCCCGAAAAGAAGTAACGGCGGCATCGTGCAGAAGATCAGCTTCAAAGCTCCCGAGTACCAGAGCGACGGCAGCTTCCAGGATGTTGACTATCGCTTCGAAGGCGATGAGAAGGCCGGCTGGACCATCTACCGCAACGGCGAAAAGCAGATGGAGCTGGGCGCCGGTTACACTCCCGTAAAGTCTCTCTACTGCGGCGTATGCTCAACAGATCTGGCGAGGCGATTTCTTCCCTACCCGCTTCCGCAGATCATCGGCCATGAAGTCGTCGGCCTCAAAGACAACAAACCCGTCGTCGTCGAAATCAACGCATCGCCGCTTGCGCGTCACATTGAAACCAAAGATCCGTTCTCTCTGAACGGACTCCACACGCATTCGCCTGAGCGCATTACGCTTGGAATCGACCGCCTGCCCGGCGGCTTCGCTCCGTGGCTTCTCGCCCCCGTGGACGCGATCGTCGAAGTGCCGCGCGAAGTCTCAGCGCTCGCCGCATCTCTCACAGAACCGTTTGCCGCTTCCCTTCAGGGCGTGGATGCAACTCCCATTCAAAACGGCGACCGCGTTGCTGTGCTTGGACCGCGCAGACTCGGAATGTTGATTCTCGCAGCGCTCGCTGGATTTCGCAAAGAGCGCAAAATGGATTTCAAAATCACGGCGCTCATCCGTCACGATTCGCTCCGCGATCTGTGCCTGAAGATGGGAGCAGATGAAGTCGTCGACACGCGCCAGCCCATCGCAGATTCTACGTATGACGTAGTATTCGATACGACGGGCAAGCAGGAAGGATTCGCCGAAGCGCTGCGGATTGCGAAGCGCGCCGTATCTCTGAAATCCACGAACGGCCAGGAGACCCTCGGCCTGAAGCATCTGACCGATCTCGTCGTCGACGAAATGGCGATTCTTCCCTACAGCCCGGATCTTCTTGATTACAAATGGCCGGATGAACCGGCGCGTCAGAACGTGAACGTCTACGTGGCAGCCGGCGTTCCTGAATCCATCGTGGATGAACTAAAGGCGCGCGACGCAAAGGCGGGCCAGAAGCGCATCTATCACAGGGGAAATCCGGTTGAGATTGCGCAAAAGATCCGGGGCGGAATGCAGATCGAAGGATCGCTCGTTCCCAGGTTTGATCTGGCGATTGCGTCTTCGCTGGCAGAAATGGACGAAATCATTCGCCCGCTTGCGGGAGTTGAGTTCTCGATTCTCAGGCCGCGGGGCGCCATTCTCTTCACCGGAAGGCCGGATTCTGTTTTCACGAAGGCACTTGCGGACAAACACGTAGAGGTGCGCTCCTCACGCTGCGGCGATTTCCACAGAACCATGAAACTGCTCAAAGAACAGCCGGAGATCGCAAAGACTTTTGAAGAAGAGATGATCACGCATCGCTTCGACCTGGGTCACATTCGCGAGGCGTTTGATACGGCCGCAGACTCAAACAAAAGCGTGAAAGTCATCGTCGAAGCCGGCGAAGGGTGAAACGCTCCTAGATCGCGTCGAAGAACTTGCCAAACGCAGATGCCAGGCTGAACAAATGCATTGCGTCTCTCACGCCCAGCGATCCGTCGCCGTGCGAAATGAGGGGCGTCACGCAGAGATGCGACGCCGTGCCGAGCTCCTGAAATTTCTTATGAAGGATTTCTGATTCAGAAGGCGGAATCACGCGGTCTTCTTTGCCGTGAATGAGAAACACCGGAAAGGGAACCTTTTTCACGTGAAGGACCGGCGACATTGCAGCGCGCACCGTCTGAAACGGTTTGTCCGCCGCAGCCGTGTGCCAGCGGTCCAGTCGAAAGTCGCGGTCGGTGCGAAGGCGCTGAAACAAATCGCGGTCTTCCTGCTTCAAGCCAGAGAGATACGCAGGAAGCTCGGGCGGGTTGCGGGAAAGACCGTTGTCGACAATCGCAATGCGCAGCGCTTCGCGCACCGGCTCGGGAAGCGGAACAAAATTCCAGAGAGCAATCATCCGGCCGTAGTCATCGATGCCCTGCTGTCCCATCAGATACTCGGCCGTTGTGTCGATGCTGCCGGACGTTCCGATGGTGCAGACGGCGCTGATCCTGTTCTTAATGCTGCCGCAGGCGGCCACGATGCTCACGGCTCCGGAAAAAGACGCGGAGAATAAAGCCACGCTTCGGCCTTCTTCTTCCGAAATTCTCTGCGCGGCGCGGGATACGCGATCCACGCTGTCCGCAATCATGCGCAGGCCGCTGATCTCAGAGAACTCCGGCGCAATCAGGGTGAAACCGAGGCTGGCAAACGTGCGCCCCATGTTGTCCACGCGCGGATCCCGATAACCGCGCACCGCCATGCCGTGAATCAGGCAGACGACCCCTCGGCTTTTTCCGGAAGGCACAAAGCGGTAGGCCGGAATTTTCTCGCCGCCAATGGGAATCTCCACCTCTGATCTTTCAACGGCTGCATGTTTTTCAAGAAGACTGCGGCCAAGAAATTGAAAGCCCTGCGCAATGGACATGGGCGAAAGTCCCCGCATGCGGGCCTGTCGCAATCTTTTTCCTTGACCCGTACCCTGGGCGGCCGCCTGTTTCCGGCATGGCTCAGGTTCGCGAAGATGGCATGGCCAAGATCGAACGTCTTGGCTGCCTCTACCTAACTTTTCTGAATCACCCCAACGGACTGAGCTTTGCGCGGATCCGCGAGAACCTGGCGCCCGCATACTCTGGAGATCCCGAGTCGGCCCGCAGAAAGTTTGAGAGAGACAAAGAAGAGCTGCGGCTTCTCGGGCTCGATCTCGAACATTTTCCGGACGGACAGGCTCTGCCGAACGGAAGCCTGGCCCGCGGGCATGTGTATGTTCCGCGAAACGAGTTCGAAAAACTTCCGGGTCTGAAGCTGGCCGACGACGAGGCAAGCGCGCTTGCCGCCGTGCTCCTGTACGGGATTGAGAGCTCGAAAGATGAACGTCAGGCGGTATTGTACAGGTCTGCCGCTGCAAAACTTCTCTACAGAGACCCGGCCCTTCTGAGCGCGCGGGCAACACAGGACTTCTGGACGCCCGAAGAAGTCTCATCGGCGCATCTGGCGCAGATCCGTCAGGCAATCCGCAAGCGCCTGCTTCTTGAAATCGAGTACCCCGGCAAAGAGGAAGGATCTGAAATGCGTCAGGTCGAAGGCCGCGGACTCATTTCGCACCGCGGCAGATGGTGCCTGGTCGGATTCGCGCGCGATGCGAAGGCGATCCGCTATTTTTACCTGGATCGAATTCTTTCTGTAAAGGTCACAAAGACTCAGTATAAAAACGATCCAAAATTCAATATCAAAGACCATACACTGCACCCGCTCACCCTGGCCATGCACGCGCGAAAGACCCTGCAGTTCAAGGTCGATCCGGAGGGCAAAGACGCTGTGGTGGATTTCTTCCTGGGGCTTCCGGAATCTAACTTTCGTTTCTCCGCTTCGGAGGCGCGCCTGCATACAACCAACCAGGAAGCGTTCTTTAATTTCATGCTGCGGCATCCGGGAACTGTTACGGCGCTCGGCCCGGAAGAAGCGCGAAAGGATTATATAAACTACGTAGAGTCGATCCGGTCGCTTTACGGAGGTTCGAAATGAGCGCAAAGAAGCTGCCGGCCAGGCCTCAGGCTGCGCGAAAAAAAAGCGCCGAGGATACGAAATTCGCGCGGAATCTCAAGAAGCTGCTTTCTTTGATTCCCATCCTCAAAGCCAACCCGGGAATCCGCCTGCGCGATCTGCAGCGCATTTCCGGATACGCCAGCGAAAAGAAGCTGCACGAAGATCTTGAGAAGCTTCTGTTCTTTGGCCAGCCGCCCTTTACTCCGTCCGACTACATTGACATATTCATCGAGGGCGACCGCGTCTTTCTCGAATTCCCTCAGGGACTCGACCGCCCGCTGGCTCTCACTCCGGATGAGTGGACTGCCGTTCAGGCGCTGCTGGAAAAGGAAACAAACTTCTACAGCGGAGGGCGAAAGAACACGCGTCACCTGAGAAACATTCTTCTTCGCATGAGCCAGGTGCCCCTGGCCATCGAACCGGGTCCGTTTGCGCGAAAGCAGAGCATTCTCATGCGCGCGATCGATGATTCCCGCCAGGTTGAATTTCATTATCGCAGTCTTTATTCAAAAGAAGCGGAAGTGCGCCGAATCGATCCGTGGGCTGTTTTCGCAAATCAGGGCACGATCTACTGCCTGGGTTACTGCCATACTCGCAGGTCTGCGCGTATCTTTCATCTGGAGAGAAAGTATAAGGTGGAAATTCTCGAGGCGAGCCAGGAGCATACACCGGCCGTTCAGTCCGCTCTGCGCGAATCGTTTATCTTTCAGAAGAATCCCTCGGGATTTACGGGAGAGATCGAATTCGACCGCACAGTGCGGCCGGCTCTTGAGAGAATCGTCGGTCTGCGTGAAGTGAAGAAGTCGGCAGGCGGATGGTTTTCCGCAAAAGTCAAGATCCAGGACAGCCACTGGTTCAAGGGCGTTCTGCGGGCGCTGGGCCCGCACGTTCGCCTTGTTTCTCCGGCGCATTTGCGCGAAAGTTTTGTTTCCGAGTTGCGCCAGATCCCGCTGCCGCGGCCAATTGAACTTGACAGCCAGAGCAATTCCTAGTAAACTGATATAAAAACTATGGAATGAGGTCTTTATGAAAATCTTCGAAGACAATACACTTACGATTGGCCGCACACCGCTCGTGCAGCTGAACCGCGTTACTGGCGGAAAAGGGGCTCGCGTTCTCGCAAAGATCGAGGGACGGAACCCTGCTTACTCCGTGAAGTGCCGCATTGGCGCGGCCATGATCTGGGACGCGGAAAAGAAGGGCAAACTCAAGAAGGGAATGGAGATTGTTGAACCAACCTCCGGAAACACAGGGATTGCTCTCGCTTACGTTGCCGCTGCGCGCGGATACGGACTTACACTGACGATGCCGGAATCCATGTCCATCGAACGACGCAAGGTTCTGAAAGCATTCGGCGCGAAACTCGTTCTCACCGAAGCCGCGAAAGGAATGAAGGGCGCCATCGAGAAGGCGACTGAAATCGCATCCTCTGACCCCGCGAAGTACTTCATGCCGCAGCAGTTCGACAATCCTGCGAACCCGGCCATTCACGAAGAAACCACAGGTCCTGAAATCTGGGAAGATACAGAAGGCAAAATCGACATCTTCGTCGCAGGCGTCGGAACCGGCGGCACAATCACCGGCGTATCCCGTTATCTCAAACAGAAGCAGAAGAAGAATGTTCAGGTCGTCGCAGTTGAGCCGGCTCACTCTCCGGTCCTCACGCAGACCATGAAAGGCGAAAAGCCCGCTCCAGGCCCGCACAAGATCCAGGGCATCGGCGCTGGATTCGTTCCGTCTATCGTCGACATCAGCCTGATCGACCGCGTTGAACAGGTTACAAACGATGAGTCCATCGAAATGGCGCGCAGACTGGCGCGCGAAGAAGGAATCCTTTGCGGCATCTCCTGCGGAGCAGCAGCAACAGCGGCTCTGAGACTTGCAGCGCAGCCAGAAAACGCAGGAAAGACAATCGTGGTCATTCTGCCGGACTCCGGCGAACGCTACCTGCCCACGGCGCTCTTCGAAGGAATGTTCAGCGGAATCGATTCCGCCGCGGCCGGTGCCGTTATCTGACATTCAGAGGAGGAGGCAGTGAACGACATCGCATCCTGCCTTCCTCCTGTCCTCGTGCGAAACCAGCAGCTGCTTCGCGAAAACCTCGAAGCGGCTCTGGGCACTCTGCCCTCCGAACTTGCGCAATCATTTGAACAGGATCTACGCCGCGCCGCTCAGGGCTCTCTGACGCGCTGGCTCTTTCAAATGATCTGCCTGCACAGCGGCTTTGGCTCTGTCACTCTTTACGCCGGACCGATCGCTGTGTTCTCATACGGCATTCAGACCGATCTCAGATCCCTTCCCCGTGAAGCATGGGTTGAAACAGAAAAAGAATTTCAGGTCGGAGAACAAAAGCTCAGACTCTACGGCATTCTTCCCGCCAAAAGTGCTGCGATTACGAATCAGGCGATCGATGCGATCCTCGTTCATGCGGAGAATGTATTTCTCAACTCACACGGGCTGCGAGAGAAAAGCATTCAGAACATTTTCGCGCCTGTGGAGCGTGAGCTTCGGCCGATTCTCGAGGGAATTCTTGCCGACGGGACTGCCGTAACCCTCACTCATTTTCTGTTCCAGGACATGCGCGTTTATTTTTCTTTGTCCGGAGAATACAGAAGCGGCGAAATCATGGACTCGATTCAGAAAATCATCCGGGAAAACCTGAAGGGAACAGATACGATTTTTCGCATTTCCCCGCTCAGCTACATTGTCGTTTCGCCGGGCGCTGACGCATCCCAGATCGAAGCGCGCTTCAAGACGATCTATATCCAGATCAAGAGCCTTGTGCTTGATTACCATTTGAAGCTCTGCACGGTCCAGCGGCTCCCCGTTCGTTTCTCGCAGATCTGGAGCCAGCTGTTATGAAGCTCTGGGTGGGAAGACAATCCGGCGGTTCTGACGACGTTCTCCTCGATCTCGGCAGCTCCATTGAACTCGACATCGAACTTTTTCGGGAAGATCTCGAAGGATCACGCGCGCATGCGAAGATGCTGAATAAGATCGGCGTGCTCACGGCCTCTGACCTGGAAGCGATTCTGGGCGGCCTCGGACAGATCGAGCAGGAAATCGAAGACGGCAAATTTGAACTCAAACACGAACTCGAGGACATTCACACCCACGTCGAAACGCGCCTGTTTCAAATCATCGGCGCTGCCGCGGGGAAGCTCCATACGGCAAGATCCCGCAACGATCAGATAGCAGTCGATACGCATCTGTTTGTGCGCAAATCCTCGAAACTGATCGCAGAAGAAATCCTCACCTTCTGCAGCCGTCTCCTCGACGCCGCGAAACGCGAAATCGACACGGTGCTGCCGGGCTATACGCACATGCAGGTCGCGCAGCCGGTCCGCCTGAGTCATCATATCCTCGCCCATTTCTGGGGATTCTTGCGAGATGTGGATCGATTCGCCGCAGCCTGGCGCACGGCAGACAGAATGCCGCTCGGAGCCGGAGCGCTTGCAGGAGTGAACTACGCGACCGACCGCGAATTCATTCAGAAAGAACTGGGCTTCGCTTCTCTTTACGAGAACGCAATGGACGCCGTTTCGACGCGCGATCATATCCAGGATTTTCTCTACGCATGCGCGTCGCTCGGCGTGCGCGCTTCCCGCTACGCGGAGGAAATCATTGTCTGGAACAGCGTTGAGTTCGGCTTCATCCGCATCAAAGACGGCCTGACAACCGGATCGAGCATCATGCCGCAGAAGAAGAATCCGGACACTGCGGAGCTCGTGCGCGGACGCGCGGGAAGGTCCGTCGCAAACCTCATGAACCTTCTCATCAATCTGAAAGGACTGCCGTTCGCGTACAACCGCGATCTGCAGGAAGACAGACTGCCTCTTCTCGATTCCGCTCGTTCTTCGCACACGGTAGCGCGCGCCCTTTCTGCTCTGGCAGATGGAATCGAGTTTCGACGCGACCGCCTCACACGATCTCTTTCGGAAGGATTCGCTCTGGCAACCGACCTTGCCGACGCCCTGGTCACGCAGAAGGCAGTTCCCTTCCGCGAGGCGCACCACATCGCGGGAAGGCTCGTGGGACTCTGCGCCGAGCGCGGATTGACGCTTGAAACTGCCGATCAGAAACTTCGCGCGGAAGTATCGGAACTTCTCACCGACGAAAGCTTCTACCGCGCGGCAATTCATATGGCATCGAGCACCGACCGCAAGCAGAGCCGCGGAGGAACTGCGCGCGCGCGTCAGGAAGAACAGATCTCCCTTGCGGCGGAAGCCTTGAATCGCGCGGGAGATTCGTTTCGCAAATGACTCCTGAAATCATCAGAAACTACAAAGCAGTTTTCGGCGAATGCATCACCTCGATCAGCGAACAGGTGATCCCGGAGATTCTGCAGCATCTCGATTCGATTCAGGACGATGCCGCAGAAGTGCGCCAGGCCCTCGAGGAGAAAAAAAGCGGCGCCCCTTCCCACTGGCTCAATCTGTTCCGATTGATGAAACTGGGACTGGTTCTCCAGGCGGGGCTGAAGAAGAACTATGACGCATTGATGACGACCTACCAGGCGCTCTCCACGCGCGAAACCAGAGATGAAAACGAGAACAGGATGCTTGCCGAGGTCGGCGATTTTCTGTACGCAACGGATGACGCAACGGGAGACCTCGACCGCATCGAGCTCCGTCTCCTGAAAGCAATTCGAACCGAAATGATTGACCAGTAC
>CAZUJO010000016.1:0-3641 GCA_964619995.1 uncultured Leptospiraceae bacterium | reverse complement strand
GTACGGAATTGTTCTGCAGCCCACAGAGGAAATGTACGCAGACCGCATTCCCGACGAGAACTACGAGCGGCTCGCGACCATGATTCAGGAACTCACCGGAACATGCGACCGCATGCTCGACCTAACGCGGGTGATGACCGCTCTCCTGCGAATGCAGAAGCTCATCCTGTCCGAATAACATCTGTTCATCGATAGAGCGCGAGGCGCTTGATTTCGAAACGCGCGCCGCAATGCGAAACGGCGGGAGACGTTCCAGGTAGTCTCCGCTGCGCACGAGGGCCTCGCCGAATGAAGCCAGCATCTGCGCTCCGGTCTTGATGACTCGCAGCGCCTTTGCGTCACGGCCGGCCCATCCAGGAATCATGCAGAGATCGGGCCCCAGAGAAATTACGGAGCTTTTTGGATCGCAGACCCCGCGCAGGACCTCACACGTTCGGAGAAACACCCGGTGCATCTCCGATGCCCTGTGCGCGAGGCTGCTCTTCTGAAGTTCGTTCCAGGCAGGAAATCGAACCAGCAATGCAGGGCCTGCCGGCATTGCCCTGCGCGCGTGGATTCTCTCAATGCGCACGACGAGTTCTTCGGGATGAAACGGTTTTGTCAGATAGTCATCGATTCCTTCGCGAAGACCGCGCAGGATATGCGGCTGATCGGAATGAGCTGTCAGAAAGATCGCAGGAACGGAAGCCGTGCGCGAAGACCTGCGGAGCCTGGCGAGCAAATCAAATCCGCTGGTTTCCGGCATGTCGATGTCGATCAGGAGGACATCGCACGGCTGTCTGCGCAGCGACGCAATGGCCGCCTTGCCGCTCGCTTCCGAATGAACGTGAATGCCGAATCGTCCAAGAACGATGGCCGTGTCCTCGAGAAAGTCCACGTCATCGTCTATGTGAACGACCCGGATCAGGGCTCTGAGTTCTCCCGGTCCGCCGGGCCTGTCGGCTCAACCATTCCGGCGTCCGAACTGGATTCGGATTCTGCCGGCTGGCCTTCGCCTCCGCCGCCGCGGCGCCTGTCTCTGCGTCTGCGGAATCTACGACGGCGACGGCGCGTCGGCTGCTGTTCATCTGTGCCTACTGCATCTGGATCGTGCGGCCTGTCGGCAGATATGCGCGCAAGCTCTTCGCCTTCCGCAGCCTCCTGCCCTGGATGCTCTGCTCGCGCTTCGCGCGGGACGCGTTCCGAACGCGGTCCGCTGCGATCGCGTTCACCCGAACGCTCACCGCGCTCCGGACGGTCGCCGCGCTCGGGACGCTCATTTCGATCTCCCCGATCGCGTTCGCCTCGCTCGCTCCGATCGCCCCGATCGCGATCTCCGCGCTCGGAACGGTCCGGACGATCGCCCCGATCCGAACGATCGCGATCTCCGCGGTTGCGGTCAAAATCGCGGTCGCGGCCCGGACGGCGGTCCATTCTGTGCCTGCGCGGAAACATGGTAATGAGTGTGCTGTCGCCGGGCGGATGAATCTTGGGACCAAATTCCCAGAACATTGCCTGCTGGATTGCATCGTCATCGCCGCGCGCGAGCGCGTGAATCTTGAAGATGATGAATGCTTCGTAGAAGAATATCTTGCCGCGAAATACATCCGGGCGGTTGCCGCGGCTGCGCTCGCGCTGACGGAAGCGGGGCTGACTGACAAAAATCTGCGTGAGCCGGTCGCGCTCTTTGCCCGGAATATTCAGTCTCTGGCACTCAGCGGAAATTCCGTTCTTCACATACTCTGCAATGTTCGACTTGGCTGCGCCCTGGAAAATATCCGGGACGAGTTCAGCAAGCATCAGCGCAAGGTAGATAACGGTCGTCAGGTCTTCGCGCTCTGTCAGGATCTTATCCGCAATGTCGAGTCTGCGTCCAATGGGACTGACGCGAAATGCTTCGCCGTCCAGTTTGCCCATGAAAGGAAATAGCACAGACAAGAGCCCCGTCTCAGCCATGCTGCGGAAAATCTCAAAGGTCTTTCCGGTGCGGAAGATCTTGTAGTATTCCTCAAGCATGCGCGCAGGCGATGCCTTGAGCATCTCGTCTTTCTTCTTGCGAATCGCTTTGAGTGATTCCGGCTCCAGATTGAAGTTCAGAAGCGCTGCGAATTTCGCCGCGCGGAACATGCGCACCGGATCCTCTTCAAACGAGACTTCCGGATCTCCGATCACGCGAAGGCTGCGCGACTGGATGTCGTCAAAGCCGCCCACGTAGTCAATGATGCTTTCATTGCGGGGATCGAAGTACAGCGCGTTGATCGTAAAGTCGCGGCGGGCTGCGTCTTCTTTGGGCGTTCCGAAGACATTGTCCTTCTTCATCAGAAGGTCCTGATTCTTCTTCTTGCCTTCGAGGCGGTGACCTGGAAGACCGCGGAACGTGGAAACCTCAACAATCTTGCCGCCGCGAAAAACGACGTGCACGATTTTGAATCGCCGTCCGATTGTGCGGCTGTTTGCAAAAATTCTGCGGATCTGAGACGGCGTGGCCTGCGTAACCACGTCAAAGTCTTTTGGTTTCTTGCCAAGGACCATGTCGCGGACGCATCCGCCGACAAGATAGGAGCGATAGCCGTGACGGCTCAATCGATTGATGACTTTCAGTGCGTCCGGGTCCATCTGTTCTTTACGCAGTGAGTGGAATTCCCGATAGATGCGCTTGCCATCCGGATACGGAATTACCTGATCCACGGATGGGCGGCCTCGAAAGAGGCTGAGAAGGCGACGTAACATGTGTTTTGGGAAGGGTCGCCTTCAAGGACCCCGGAAGCAAGTGAAAATTCGCTTCCCAGGACAGCGGGTCGTGCCGGTTCTATCAGCGTGAAATCGCCGATTCTGGCATTCCGGATGTTCTGGGACCGCATGCGCCGCTACGCTGAAGAAAAGCAGCGCGAGGGCTGGAGCGGAATCACTCTCATCATCATCCGGGATACGGCCGAGGAGCCGGTCCGGGTCCGCATCAACCAGTTTGTGGTCTATTTTGCCGCCCTGATGGTCATCGTCCTGCCCGCGGCCAGCCTTGCCATCACCGTTGTGCGCCAGATCCGCGAGGAGCGGGCGTTTGAGCGCCTGGAAGACAGAAAAAGCCTGCTCATGAACGTGCCCGTGATCCTTGCGGAACGCAAGCAGCTGCTCCGTCAGGCGCGCACGCAGGTTTTCTCGTTTCAATCGGAGCTCGACAACCACGACGACAGGCTCTTTGAAACATGGATGAATTCCCTCACGGACGAACCCGCGCGGCGATCCCCGGAAGGAATTGTGGGCCTCGACATCGAAGATCTCCAGCGGGTCCGGCGCTCGGCGGAGAACACTCTCTCGGACGGCGCCTACCATGCCATCAGGCTCTTCTGGCACCGGATTTCCATTTATCACCTAACACCCAGGGGACGTCCCCTGCTGACCGGCATTGGATTTATCAGTTCCGGTTTCGGCCAGAGACCGGACCCGTTTGGAAACCTGACGGGCGAAACGCATACCGGCATGGACTTCGCAACTGCGCCGAAGTCTCCGATCATCGCAACGTCACCCGGCGTGGTCATGCAGGTCTCGCGGTCAGACCGGCCGGGATACGGTTTGTTTGTGCGCATCCACCACGGACTTGGATATACAACGTTATACGCTCACTGTGATTCCCTGCTTGTGGATGTGGGCGACCGTGTGCAGCG
>CAZUJO010000015.1:0-20628 GCA_964619995.1 uncultured Leptospiraceae bacterium | reverse complement strand
CTTACATTGGACTGCGCGACCGTGAGGCTCGCAGCGGCAGGACCTGCCTTCGCTTTCATTTCATCGAGAGCGCTTGAAATGAGCGTCAGAGGCGTGCGCAATTCATGAGAGACATTTTGAAACAGAGTCGTCCGCGCGGCCTCTGCATCCTTTAACTTGATGAGCGCATCTTGTAGATCATCCTGCAATCGACGACGCACGGTGATATCATGCGCAATTCCTACGAACTTGCGAATTGAGCCTGTCTCGTCCCGCACCGGCGAGATCGATACATCGACCCAGTAGAGCGCCCCATCCTTTCGACGGTTGAGGAGTTCGCCCCGCCAGCCCTGCCCGCTGAGAATTGTGCGCCACAGTTCCGCATAAACGCCGGGTGGAGTCCCTCCGGACCTTCCAAATCCCGCGTTCCTGCCAATGGATTCTTCGCGCGAAAAACCGCTGATGCGCTCAAAGCTCTCGTTTACGTACTCGATGATGCCGTTCGCATCTGTAATGACAATGGATGAAGTATTGTCATCCACGAGTGTCCGCAGTGTGTGCGAGTCCATGTCATAACCTGACCCGAGTGTATCCCCGTTTCAGGAAATAGACAATCACCCGATTGGGTCAAAAACGCGGGCTCAGACGGGACCGACTTTGCGAATCAATTCTACACGATTGTTTACCTGGAGCTTGCGGTAAATGGATGCAATCTGCGTTTTTACGGTCTGCTCGCTGGTTCCGAGAACACGGGCAACATCCGCTCGCGAGCGCCCTTCCATCAAAAGGTCCACGACCTGAGCTTCCCTGTCGGAAAGCAGTGCCCTCCAGCCTGCGCGTCGTTTCTGGAACGATTGAACGAGTCGAACCATGATCGTGCTCGATGCAATCGCGCCGCCGGCAAGGATGGTCGCAACTGCGTCCCGCAGACTGGCGTCATCGCTTTTCAGCACGTATCCCATTGCGCCTGCTTCGATTGCCTCGACGATCTTAGACTCCGCGCCGAGCGAGGACACAACGAGGCAGGGAGTCTCTTTCCCGCGCGCCCGGACGTGCCGAATCAGCTCAATTCCGCACATATGGGGCAGCTCTAGATCCACGAGAAGAATCTTCATTGAATCGGCCGCAGGATCGGAAAGGAACAATTCGCCCGTTGCCCAGGCGTGCACATCATAATCCGGCTGCAGAGACTCCTGCACGTACTGACGATAGGCGGCATTATCTTCTATTAAGCCCACTTGAGTCTTTTCCATTCTACACCTCCTGCCCGGCGGACGCGGACTGAACATCGGCTCCAATCACCGGGATACGGATTTCTGTGCGCGTGCCTTTGCCTTCGCCCGACCAGCGTGTGAGACGCAGGCCAGCTTCATCCGCGCGGCGTTCCATAGAAGAAAGACCTGAACCGCGAACGACCGTTTCCGGATCGAAGCCAATCCCGTCGTCGGAGATCACAAGGTTGTACTCCGCGCCGTCAGCAGAAAGCACGGCTGTAAGCTTGCGCGCGTTTGAATGCTTGAGCGCGTTCTGAATGATTTCACGGCAGATCTTTTTGAGCTGCGAGGACACAGAAAGGCTGAGCCTCACTCCCGGCGGGACAAAAGGGAATACGACGTCAACTTCCATGCCCGCAGTCTGCGCGCTTTCGCGCAGGAGCGACTGCAGCCATACGGCAAAATACGACATCGTCAGAGATCCCTCATCTGTGTTTACCAGCTCGCGGATCTCATTGAGTCCGCTGGTTGCGGACCGTTCAATATTCTCCGCAAGATCAGGAAGCGACTTCGGATCCGTGTTTCGGATTCGCCGCAGAGCAATCAAAATCGCGTGAAGATCGGACGATACACCGTCGTGCAGATCGCGGTAAACACGCATGCGCTCTTCAGAGACCAGGCGCTGGACTTCCTTTTCACGCCGGGCCAGATCCACAAGACGGCCTGCATATGCTTCGGACTCGCTGAATGCTCGCGAAAATCGAAACGCCTGGATCAAAGACTGAAAAAACAGAAAGAAAAACAGCCCCGCCGGAACAAAGATTCGCGCATACAGAACCTTCTCATTGTGAAGGATGTCGAGGACAACGCAAACAGAGAGCACGATTACTCCGAGCAGGCCCATCCTCGCATCCCTGTCCCCCTCGAGTGAAAATTGAATCGTGCGAAACAGGACGCCGGCTGTGGCCACAGCAATGACGCCGTGGTAGTACGGCAGCGTCTGCGTCGTCCACGCAAGCGGCAGAACCAGAACGCCCAGGCACACCGGCCAGCTCGCAAGATCATAAAGGCGCACGAGCCACGGCCGAATGCGGTCGGGACGAATGTGGTAGAAGAAATGAATGAAAACCGGCGCCGCAAAATACGCCGTGACGTACTCCGCGCGAAACGTAACCTCAAAGGGAAGGTTCGGCAGGTATGTGAGCAGGAATCGCTCCCCTGTCAGAACCGAACGCAGTCCGATGAGAAGGCAGAAAATGCCGAACCATAGCGGACCGCGGTCCTTTCGGCGCACGGCAAAAAGACTAATGTGGTAGAAACCCATCAGAATCGTCGCGCCGGCGAGAATCGCATCAAATCCAAGCGCTGCGACGCGGTTGCTGTCGAGAACTTCGTGAGGCCCGAGCACCACCGGCCCCCAGGGACCTCCCTTGCGGTCCGTGAAGTTCGACATTTGCAGTTCAAGGTCGAGGATCTTTGTATCCGGAAGAAGAATGATCCTCGGTTGAACCCGTTCTATATCCTGGCCGCGGGTGCACGAAGGGCGGCCGGTTTCGCCCGCAACTGCGCCGTTGATGAGGATGCGGCTGGCTGTACCGATATCTGGAATTCGCAGCGCCAATCGATGCCCCGCTTTTCCGAGCATTACCCTGATATGAAGGGTGCCGCATCCATGCGCCTCTGCACCGCCAACGCCATTCCAGGTGCCAGGCATGCGGAACGGCACGGGAGTTCCGGCCTGGCCAAGAAGGCCTGGAAAGAAATCCCACGTACCGTCGAGGGCAACGGGAGTCTCCATGCTGCTCTCCCTGAAATCAAGAAAGCCCTGTACATTGCCCGCCGGCTTCTGAGCGCAGGAGCAGACAAAGATCAGCGGAATCCACGCGGCTATGCGAAACGCTCGCATGTTGAATGCTCATTAAACACTTAATATATGCAATCTAAAAACGACTTCTGGGAGCTTTCGCGAATCGATCATCGACTTACTGTTTAGTAAGTCACAGATTCAGCGATCAGGATCCTTCGAGCAAGAGCGTTTCCGAAACAAGAACGCCTCAAGAACGGACGCAACAGCGGCGGCGCAAAAGTAACTTGTGTACGCAGAGACCCGCGCTTCCATGATCCTATGACCGAAAACCCCGTGCTGCGCGCGCAGCAGCTTACGCGCGTCTATGAAATGGGTGAAGTGCATGTCCGCGCTCTCGACGGCGTAGACCTTTCACTCTATCCCGGGGAGTTTCTTGTATTACTCGGACCATCGGGGAGCGGTAAATCCACCCTGCTGAATCTGCTCGGAGGGCTCGACTCTCCGACTTCCGGCGATCTTCGCTATCGCGATCACGATCTGCGCGCCGCATCAGAGAGCGAGCTCACTCGTTACAGAAGAGAACATGTTGGTTTCGTTTTTCAGTTTTACAACTTGATTCCGAGCCTCACGGCGAAGGAAAACGTTCAACTTGTGACAGACATCTCGCCCAATCCAATCGGGGCGGAACGCGCGCTCGATCTCGTGGATCTCCTGCCCCGCGCAGATCACTTTCCGTCGCAGATGTCGGGCGGCGAGCAGCAGCGAGTGGCGATTGCACGCGCGATTGCGAAGAGACCGGACCTTCTTCTCTGCGATGAGCCAACGGGAGCGCTCGACATCAAAACAGGCCAGGTAGTCCTTGAGGCAATCCGCCGCGTGAACGAGGAGATCGGGGCCGCGACAGTCGTAATCACGCACAACGCAGCGATCGCCGGAATGGCGGACCGTGTCCTGCAGCTCGCCGACGGAAAGATCGCTTCAGAAACCAGGAACAAGAAGAAGATACGGCCTTCGGAGATTCACTGGTGAAAACCCTTTCTCTAAAGGCAGTCCGCGAGATCAAAGGCCTGAAGAGCCAGACATTCACGACAGCCCTCGTAGCGTTATGCGGCATCTCTGTTCAGATCGGCTACGTAAGCGCTTACGTTTCTCTCAGCGGCGCAATTGACCGCTTTTACACAGCAACCCGCTTCGCGGATCTCTTCGCAGATGTACGCCGCGCGCCGGAATCTGCGATGAGCGCGATTCGCGCTGTGCCGGGCGTCCAGGTCGCTGAATCGCGAGTCGCGTACGAGGCAAACCTTCGTGTCACAGGAGTGCAGGAAGGCGCATCCGGAAAGTTCATTTCCATCGGCAGACACGATGTGCTGAACCGCATTCACGTAACGGAAGGGCGACTGCCGGAAATCGCCAGCCCGCGCGAAGCGTGTGTGAGCGAAGGTTTCGCGCGGATGAACCGCATGGGGCCCGGAGCTTCTCTCGAAACCATCATCAACGGCAAGGCGCGGCAGATTCAAATCGTATGCATTGCGCAGTCGCCCGAGTTCGTATATGCTCTGCACTCCGGAGGCTTCATGCCCGATGACAGGCACTTCGGGGTGTTCTGGATGACGCGCGAAGCCATGACGGACATGGCGGGGTTCGGCGGCGCTTTCAACTCGCTTGCGATCGGACTGAGCCCGGGCGCCGATCCCGAAAGCGTAAAGAAAGCGGTGAACTCAATCCTCGATCCGTTTGGAAACCCGGGAGCCTACACGCGCGCGAAGCAGGCATCGAACGTGCTCGTTCAGAACGAACTGTATCAATTGCAGACGATGGGTTACAGCGTTCCGATTATTTTTCTCGGCGTCGCCGCATTCCTCCTCCACATCGTCATCGGACGATTGATCAACCGTCAACGAGAGCAGATCGCAACCCTGAAAGCCGTCGGTTACAGCAACTTTCAGGTCGGAACACACTACTTCTCTATAGTAGCAGTCATGACGCTGGCCGGCGCGATCCCGGCCATTCTTCCAGGTATCTGGCTGGGGGAATGGACCGTAGAGCTTTACAAAGATTACTTTAAGATTCCTGACTTTCGCTTCGTTTTCGATCCGCTGATTCCTGCGTCGGGAGTCCTCTTCGCCATCCTTGCGTCTTTCGCAGGCGCCCTTTCCAATCTTCTTTCTGTGATGAAGATGAAGCCCGCCGAAGCCATGAGACCGCCCGCGCCTGCGCGATTCAAGAAGACCCTGTTTGAAACCGTCACAAAGCTGAGTCCGTTCTCGCTGATGGGCTTCCGCCATGTTGTGCTTCGTCCCGTTCGCAGCATGATGGCCGTAGCGGGTCTCAGCATGGCCGCAGCCATCATCATGCTCGGCATGTTCTGGCAGGACACCGTCAGTTTCCTTCTGGAATTCCAGTTCTATTCCGTTCAAAGAGAAGATACGCTCGTCATGTTTCAAGGACCAAGGCCGTCTAACGTCCTCTCGGAAATTCGGGTAATACCGGGAGTCTACGGCGCGGAGGGATACAGAATCGCGCCCGTGCGTATCCATCGAGGCCACAGAAGCAAGGAGCTTGCCCTTACAGGCATGCCGCCGGACGCCAGGCTGAGGCGCGTGCTTGGCCGCGATTATCATCCGCTGCGAATCCCCGAAAACGGGCTTCTTCTCAACCGGGTGATCGCGGAACGTCTGGAAGCAAAACCAGGGGATATCCTCACCGTAGAACTGCTCGAAGGCGATCGCAGGACTGTGGATGTACCGCTTTCAGGCACGGTTGAAGAGCTTCTCGGAAGCGGCGCATACATGAACCTCGCATCCCTGAACCGGATGCTGCGCGAAGGACCTGTGATCTCTATGGCGGCGTTGAGTGTGGACAGCGCGCAGCTTGACAACGTACAGCGAAAGCTTCGCAGCATTCCATACGTACTCTCCGTGGACTCGAAAGCGTTTGTTGTTAAGATGTTTCATGCCATGTACGCGGACCTGTTGATTGTGATGGCTGTGATGCTGGTTGGCTTCGCGGCCGTGATTGCCGTCGGCGTCGTCTATAACACGGTCATGGTCGCCCTTGCGGAACGTTCCTGGGAGCTTGCGAGCCTCCGTGTTCTCGGGTTCACACGCGGCGAAGTATTTCGCATGCTTCTCGTCGAACTCACGCTCGAGCTGATTGTGGCGATGCCTGTGGGTATTGTGCTCGGCTACTGGATGATGAAGGCTCTCATGGCCGGAGTCCCGGAAGATCAGTTTCATTTCCCGGTGATTATGCAGACGTCGTCGATCGCCTCCACTGCGCTGATTCTGATTGCATCGGCGGCCGCATCCGCTTTTCTCGTCTGGCGAAGAATCAAACAACTGGACCTTGTCGCTGTCCTCAAGGTGAGGGAGTAAACCATGCCGCCCGCAATTTCCAACGCATTCCAGAGCCTTATTTCTTCCATTAAGACCCGTCCGTTCTGGTGGACGGGCGGAGTTCTGATCACCGGGCTCCTCATCTGGGCATTCCAGCCGAAAAAGGTGAACGTGGAAACGGCGGTCGTGCGAACCATGACGTTCGAAGATACGATCACAGAGGACGGAGTGACGCGGGTTCGCGAAAAGTATGTCGTGCTTTCTCCCTACAGCGGCAGTCTCCTTCGCGTGACCCGGCATGCCGGCGAAAAGGTGCGCAAAGGCGAAACGCTTGCGTCGGTGATCTGGGACCGCGAAACAGCCATTGCATCGCCGGCTAACGGTTCCATTTTGAAAATCCTGCGTGAAGATGCCGGTCCCATTGAAATCGGCGCGCCCATAATGGAAGTGGGAGACCCTTCCTCCCTTGAAGTTGTCATGGAAATGCTGACGGCGGACGCCGTAAAGGTCTCGGCGGGCAATCCGGTGCGCATCCGCGGCTGGGGCGGGGCGGATCCTCTTGCGGCAAAGGTGCGTCTGATTGAGCCGCAAGCCATCATGAAGATCTCGGGCCTCGGGGTCGAAGAGCGCCGGGTCCGCGTCATCGCCGACATCATTTCGCCGCGCGAAAAATGGGCCAGCCTGGGCGATAACTTCCGCCTGGAATGCGAAGTCATTCATTTCCGCAAAGATGGAGCCACAGTCGTGCACAGCGGAGCGCTCTTTCGGGATCAGGACGCATGGGCCGTTTTCCGGGTCGAGAAGGGCAAGGCGCGCAAAGTGAAAGTCGATGTGGAACGGCGCGGCAGTTCACAGGCCATGATTCGATCCGGGCTCAGCGCAGGCGACGAAGTGGTCGTCTATCCGGGAGAACAGATCCGCGAAGGCGTGAACGTCCGCGAACTCTGACCGGCAGTCGCCCCGTTGATTATTAAGTAGAAACGGACTGCGGGCGAACCGGATGACGGATCGCTTCGCCAAACTGTTCCAGAGGAATTGACTTCCCCCACAACATCGCATAGCGGCGAGAAGGTGGTCCCATGACAACCGGGGGTCGGTTCTTCAGGCAGGCTGCAATCGCTCCGCGAAAGTCCGTCTCCCAGGTCTCCGGAGACATCTTTCTTCCGCCGCCTTTGTTGCCGCCCTCGGCCAGAAACCTAACATAATCGCGTACGCGGGGAATTCGAAACAGCATCTCGATATCGACCGAGAAAAAATCGGCCGTAAAACGATAGGCGGCTTCGACCGCAGCACGGTTCTCTTCACTGGGATTCAAAAGATAGCTTGAAACCGGATTGCCGAGAACATCGAAGAGATCCGTCAGCAGTCCGCGGTCGAGCCGGAGCTCCAGCTGGTTCAACTCAAAAAGCCGCTGCGTTTCATATTCCAGCTCAATCGCGCTTTTCGCCTTCTTCGCTGTTTCAAGGACGCATTCGTTGTGAAATGCCATCGTCGGAAGAGAGACGGACTCGGCCTGAGCGGTGAGCGCGGAATACTGCTCGATCATCTGCACCGCCGCCATCTTCGTAAACAATCCTTCCGTCGCGAGACGTGCTACAAACTCGCCGGCATGAACTGACTCTTTCTCAATGGCAAAGACACGCTCGTAGACAGCACACGTCTGCGGCAGCTTCGCCTTATCCGGAATCGCCTCGAAAGCCTTGTGATAGCCCAGCGCCGCCTGCGCTGCGGTGGGAATTGCACGGCCTCCTGAATGTCCTGTTCCGCCCGTTGCGCCGCCGGATGCTGGAGCGCTGCGGGCCTGCGACGCTTTCGTCGCAAGCTCCATCATCTTCGTGGCAAATTCTGCCGACAGAGGCTGAAAATTCGGATCCCCCATGAACTCATAGATTGCGCCGTATTTCTCTCCGGCAGCCTCCAGCCGCGCAAGCACGGACCGGCATGCCTGGACGGCGGGGTCGGACTCGCCGAGCTTGTCGACGTACATCTTAATCATGTTGGCCTGGCTTGCTATGTATTCTTTAATATCAGCATTCATATACATTCCGCCACGGTTGCCTCGAGGAGCCGAAGATGTTCGTCAGTGTAGTAGGTCATGGCACGGTACGGCAGGTGGGTTTTGATCTTCGCAAACGTAAAATCAGGATCAAGCCTCTGGATTTCTGCAAACGCCTCCTTTGCCTGCTGCCTCCTTCCCGGTTTCTCCTTCTCCGGCTCCGCGCGGACAAGGATCAGAAACGAGAACAGCGCGGTAAGCGCGTCGCGGCGCGCGATTTCAAGGGCCAGCGCCTTCTTACCCGCGTCCTGAATCTCGACTGTTAGGCCTGCGAGCTCCGCATAGTTCTTTGACGCCGCAACCCTCTGGGCCATCTTCGCGTGGGCCTCAGCGGCCTCTCTGTGCGAAAGCTTCTCCGCAAGCGCCCGCAGATTGTTTTGACGGTCCAGGCTTTCGGATTTCCACACGAGAAACATGTCGCCTGCTTCCGCTTCATATCGATCCGGCGTTTCGGTGAGAACCTTCAAATAGCGGGTATAGGTCTCGATCACTGCAGTATGCAGATCCGGGCGGCCGCGCGTCTCTGCGAGGCGACCTTCCAGATACTGACGCGCGAACACCAGGTCATTGCTCATGGTTTACGAATGATTCCTGCGCATACGTTGTCAAGAATGAGCTTGCGCACCGTCCCGTTGCGTCGATACATGATTATGCGACTCATCCCGATCCTTGTTTCCGCTGCGCTCTTTTTCAGCTGCGGACGAAGCCCTGCCGGGTCCTGGAAAATGCAGTCCGCCGACCCGGCCGCAAATGGAAGTATTGAAATCACCGGGAACAAGTATCTTCGCGCGCATATCAAATCCGGACAGTCGGAGTATTCCGCATCAGGGATTGCAACCGCAGGCCGAATGGCTCTTTGTCTGGGCAACGGGTGCAGACAGCGCGTTTTGATGGAGAAGTTCGGCGTGTGGCGGGGCGGCGTCTCCGACGGACTTTCGCTGAAAGAAGAAGTATGGCGCCGCGACGGAGACGATCTCATCGGACCCGGGGGAAAGAAGCGCATGGGCGGAGGGAGCAATGTGCTCGGGAAATCCGAGTTCATCGACGAAACACGCGGTCAGGTTTCGCTCGCAGATGATGCGGAAGGAATGATCGTTGTGGACCTGGCAAACAACACGGGCCGGGGGATCTTCGTAACCATCCAGGGCACAAAAGAAATCACTCTGACACGACAGAGCAACTAGCGTTCGCCTTCGCGTCGACCGCTGGTCGGCAGCGCTGAGACCGGTTCGCAACACCGCATAACGGATGATTTTTGATCATCGCGCGAACTCCGTTCGATTGTGATTGATCCCCAGGCGAGGACACCGAGCCATGGATCATGTATGTCCCTCGTCTCAGCATCCGCGCTCGAATCTGGATACTGACCCTTGGATTTCTCGGCGTCTTCGCCTGCACGGGCGGAGTTGTAGCGCTGGTACAATCGGTCATGTCCGCTCGCGCGAAGGAATCGCTTTCGCGTGTTGAGCTTGTGCGAAAATGCCAGGTTCATTTCAAGCTGCAGGTTCAAGAGTGGAAGAACATATTAATCCGCGGAGCGGACGGCGAAGCGTACGCGAAACATCTGGTCGCATTCAAGAAAGAGGCAGGTTCAGTTCAATCCCTTCTAAAAGAACTGGGCGATCATTCCCCGGAAGCGCAGACGAAAGCTCGTGCGGCCGAAATTGCGCGGAGCCATGCCGATCTGCTCAAGCGCTATGAAGACACACTCCTGGACATTCCGCCCGGCAGCGCGGATTTTACCAGGGCAGCGGATCGCCGCCTCAAAGGGATGGATCGACCGACCGATGAACAGCTCGAAGCGCTTGTGGAAGCAATTGCCCGACAGTCCGCAGAAAGCGACACCGCAGACCGCCGCCTGTTCTGGATGGCTCTGGCGGCTGCTTGCGCGGCAACCGCTCTTTTCACAGCAGGCTTCGCCTTTCTCGCCGTGCGCAGCGTCTCGATTACAATTGCCGCGATCACAGGGAGTCTCGAACAAATCTCCGAAGGCAAACTGAACCTGGAAATCGATGAGAGGGGCAAAGATGAGCGCGCACCATTCTTGCCGCCCTGAAAAGAACCACTGGCAAAATCACGCAAATGCTGTTGCGCGTTCAGGATCAGATCCAGGAGACTCGCGGCGCGGCATTCGAAATTTCCGGCACAGCAAAGAAGATGACAAAGGCTTCGCAGAGCATGGCGGCAAGTTCTGAGGAAGCTGCGGCAGCGGTGGAGGAGCTGTCCGCATCGCAGGATCACGTTTCCGAATCGATGGGCGTCGTAGCCCGGAACTCAAGACAGGTCGATGAATCGATTCACCGGCTTGCCGCGCAATCCGAGAACCTTCGCTCCTCGATGCGGGTCCTGGCTTCACGCAGCCACGATTCCTCGAGCCGCGCCCGGACAAGCGTGGAGGAAATTCAACTCGTATCGAGTTCCATGGAACAGGTAAAGGAAGGCAGCGAAAAAATCGGAGCGATCATGGCTCTGATGCATGAGCTCTCCGACCGCATCAACCTGCTTGCGCTCAATGCATCGATTGAGGCCGCACGGGCCGGAGAGGCCGGCCGCGGTTTCGCTGTTGTGGCCGACGAGGTGTCAAAAATGGCCGATCGCACGATGGCAAGGATCAAGGAAGTCGAGGCGAACACCTCGTCCATACAGAACGCGATTCTGGCCAGTCACACCCGGGTCCGGACGGCTGCCGAGACTTTCGCTGCAACCATGCAGGACCTTCTGAAAATGGGAGACTCTGTAACCGGATTCGCAGCCGAGGTGGAAGAGCAGGTGGCGCAAATTGGAGAGATTGCCGCGTCCATGCAGCAGCTCTCTCAGGCAGCTTCGGTTGTAGAAGGGTCGGCCAGAGAAAGCACCAATGCCGCGCGCGAACTCGCAGAATCCACGCGGATGAACGCGTCGGAGGCGGAAAACATTCTGCATGAATCGGAGGGTTTGCAGGAAGTCGCTGCCCTGTTACGGTCGAGGGCTGATGAACTCGCAGAGGCTATGGCGGAATTTTCCCTCAACGGAAATTCCGCTTAACGTCTCTTTTTGCCGGGAGATTTCTTTGCCCGGCCCTTCGCTGGATTCTGCGGACTGCCGTAAAACGGAGTCTCAAGAAAGTTTTCATCCCCGTAAAGACAGTCCAGAAAATCCCCGGACTTGCCTGTCCGTTCCAGGTTGAAGAAAGCGCCCCAGGCCATTGTGGGCAGCATTCGCGCGAGCGGACGAGCGAGGCCGGGCGGAAACGGATAGAAGTTGCTTCCGCGAAATGCAGTCAGTCGGAAGTATCCGCCCGTTTCGGCAAACTTGCGAAAATCGGGCTTCGTGAAGCCGCGCACATGAGCGCTGTAACTCTGCTGCGCCGTAGGCTGCTGGCCAAACAAAAGAAGAAGACGATTGTGGAGGCTTGCGAGATTGGGAACGCCTACCAGGAAACGACCTCCCGGCTTGAGGAGCCGCGCTGCTTCCGAAAAGATCCAGAAGATCTCTTTTGTATGTTCGAGAACCTGGTTGGAAATCAGTATGTCGATCGATGCGTCCTTCCCCGGAAAACTGTCTCTTTCCAGATCGACGGCAAACGTTTGAATCCCGAGCTGTTTGCATTCCTTCTGGTAATCTGCGAAGTTCTCGATTCCCGCAAGACGCCAGTCAATTCTCCTGTTTGATTTCGCATCCGCGGAGTTCTTGATGTTGATGATGTCCGTTCCATGTCCGCAGCCGATGTCGTACACAGAAACGACGCCGCTCTCGCATGACAGAGCATGCTCTGCGCCCCAGTCCCGCAAAATCTCGCGACCGTAGTTGAGGTGTTCGGTGCCTTTTTTTAGATTTACAAAGAATTCACGAAGAGCGGACATAACTCCGCATACTGCGGACTGTGTGCGTGGTCAATTCTATCCATGAAACTCCAGGGGAAAAACGTGCTGATCACCGGCGCTTCGAGCGGGATCGGCGAAGCTGCGGCTAAGGAAGCTGCGCGCAAAGGAGCCACACCCATCCTGACGGCAAGGCGCGCAGAGGAGCTTTCACGGGTCACACGCGAAATCAAGAACGAAACGGGAGTGGAAGCCTACCAGTTTGCCTGTGATATCACACAGCCCGAGGACAGGCAGAACCTTGCGGAGTTCGTCGAGCGAATTGGCAGCCTGTCCGTCATCATCAACAATGCGGGAATTACGGCTCACGGCCGCTTCGATCAAACGAAACCCGGAGTCGCAGAACGGGCCATGGAGCTGAATTTCTTCGCAGCCCTGTACACGACGCAGGCGCTTCTCCCGACCCTTCGAGCAAGTTCGGGACAAAAGAAGATCGTGCTTGTATCAACCCCGTCCGCCCTTCACGGAATTCCGGGACGATTCGCTTACAGCGCAAGCAAGGCCGCAGGCCACGCCTGGATGGAAACCATCCGCATTGAACTGAAAAGCGAGGGGTTTGACACGCTCATCTTCTGTCCGGGCTACACGCGGACCGCACTGCGCACGAGCGGGATTTCCGCGGACGGCCAGACGCTCGCAGAAGAACAGGCGGGCAATGCGAAAGACCCGGGCGAGGTGGCAGACCTGCTGTTCCGCGCCATTGCCAGAGACAAGCGAATTGCATTCACAAATTCCGCAGGGCCGCTTGTGTACTATTTGCGGACCCTGGCGCCGGGATTTCTGGAAAACATGCTGGCAAAAAAACTAAAAAAAGACTTTCACAAGTAGTGTACGGTCGGACACTTTCTCTCGCAACATGCAACCGTTCATTCCTTCGTCGTTCAACCTGCCCGTCGCGTGGGCCGTGGACTTCAGCCTGCCCATTTTATTGAAACAACTGCAGAATCTGGACGGGGTCGTGATCAAGCCCGAAGACACGAAGATGCTGCGCTCCATTCGCGAAGAGCGTCTGCTGTATTTCAGCAATCATCCGACCACCTCCGAACCGCCCGTAGCATACTACGTGGCGAACCTGATGGGAGCCCGCTTCCATTTTATGGCGGCCCGCCAGGTATTTGAATGGGGCGGCGGACTTGTGGGGCGATTCATTCAGAGCCTCGGCGCCTTCTCCGTGCTCGCCGGCGCCGCCGACCGGGAATCCATCAAAGCCGCGCGTGCTCTGCTGAGCCAGGAGCGTGGAAAACTCGTCGTCTATCCGGAAGGAGAACCCACGAGCGGCGAAAACGATAACCTGCTCCCCTTCCAGGCCGGCGCCGCTCAGCTCGGAATCTGGGCGCTTGAAGACGCACGCAAGGAAGACCCGAACGCAGATATTTTAGTTCTACCTACATTTGTAAAATACGTAATGACTGGAACGGAGGCGCACCTGCGCGCCGATCTGCATACGGCCATCAAGAATGTCGAAGCAAAGCTGGGCGTAGAACCGGGAAACAGAAATCTGCTGCGAAGATTTCTCGCCGCCGGCCGATTCATGCTCGAGCAGGCTGAAAAGCACTACGGCATTCCGATGGCTGCTGAAAAGGATTACGACTATCGGGTCGGCCGCGTGCGCCATTTCATTCTCGACAACGTTGCAGAACGGCTAGGGCTCACTTCCTATGACAAGAAGAGCGATGCGATCGTAAAACTGCGCCACCTGCTCGCCGTCCTGGAAATGATTCTGGTGAAGTTTCCGGACCCCAGGCTTCCGAATCCGCCGCAGAGCGATATCGAATGGGCGCAGCGAGAGTGCCAGAAAGCCTACGATTTCATCGTAATCAAGCCGGAGTATCTTCTTTCCCGCCCCACAGCGGAGAGATTCTACGAATGGCTCGCGCGCTTTGAAACCTATCTGGACGGAACCACAAATCCGCGCCCGCGGAAAGCGCATGTCTTCTTCGCAAAGCCGTTTCGTCTCTCCGAGTATTACACGGATTACAAGAAAGAGAAGAAAGCAACCGTCGAAAAACTGACGGCGCGTCTTCGCGCAGACACGCAGGCGCTCCTGGATCAGGCGCTTCCGCTCACAGAACCGCTTGTCCGGCCTTATGACATCGGCGCGCCTGAAAAACCTGGCCCATGAGACTGGATCCGCGCGATCCGGTCTTTGATCAGCCCCCGCTCGATCTGATCCGCAAATACTACTTCGAAAACGGAATGAAGGACTACTGCCTCTACCGTGCGAAGGCGGGCGGCGAACTGCTTCTCGCCGCTCCGGCGCCCGTCGTCATCGCAACCAGAAGCCGCTTGAAATCGCAGTCCTTCTTTCTGCGCAGTCTCGAAATCCGCGCGCGATCCCTCATTCTTTCGGGCGCGCTCGATGACCAGGATACGGAAATCGACGGCCCAACCTTTGCGGCGCTGCTGCGCGAAGGGGAAAAACAGACCGCAGTCGCTCAGGACGACGGACTTCTGGTCGCCGAATATCCCATGCAGGGAGGCCTGTTCAGCTACTCGGCCGATCCGGCGCGGCTCAACATACGGTATCATCCGGATTTCGGACACGGTGAACACATGCAGTTCTTTATTGCGTCGATCGGAACTCCGTACGGGGTGTTCAGTCCGGGAAGTTTCGTTTTTGTCGAAGGAGTGAACCGGCACCGCTCGCAGCTGATTTATGAAGAGCTGATTCAGTCGCGCGTGATCAGCAGAAGCGGCATGCTGATGGACGCAGGACGTATGCGGGCGTATGATTTTCTGACTCCGCTCACCGACCAGCAGGCCTTCGCAGTGCGAAGCATGGTCCTTGATCCGCCGGGCCTTCCCTCTCTTCGGAGACGATATGCGGCATTGCTTCCTTTGGAGCGCGCAGAAATTGACAGAGACCTTTCACAGCGCAGCCTGACCACCAAGACCGACGAAATTCCCGGCTATATATCATCTCTGTCCGAAGACGAAAAGAATGTTCTGTTCGGGTTCTTCGTTTCGCGCGTTGTTTCGGGACTCATAGGCGAAGAAAGCGTCCGGTGCCGGGGCATTCTGCTCGAAAACGCGAAGAGAGAGATCCTCGTGGTTATGTACGAGCCCATCGAGATATCGTCACATTACTACGGCGGCCTTCTGGCCTTTTTTGCCAGAGAAAAACCCGGATACAGTCTGCGCATAGCGCTGGCATATCGCAAGCCTGTAAAGCGCCGCAAAGACAGGGCGCTCCATCCGCTGGTCGAGGCGCTCGGCGATCTTGAAAACAAGAAGTACCTTGAAACCGCCGAAATTTTTTCGGTAGAAGATACACCTTCGATTGCCGAATAACGCCCCGGTTTGAGGGTCAGCCATGTACAATACTTCCGCCGGCCTGGCGGCCCGCGCTGCGCGACTGCGCGCAAGACTGATCCTCGGAACCATCGTATTTTTTGCCCTGTTTCGCATCGTCCTTGCGGGACGGGAGGACTTTCTGCCGCTCCTGTCCTCCTGGGCCGCAGATGCATTCGTGTTCCTCACGATCTATGCGGCCGGTCAAATCCTGCGTCATCTGCCTGCCGGCAGGGCAATCTCAGCCCTGTTGTTTCACTCCGCCTTCCTGCTCTACTTTGTCCTGAGTTTCTCTTTCTGCTTCTTCTTTCGCGAAGCCACGGTGCGCCAGTATTCCGTGCTGGATTTGAGTCCTTCGAGCATATTCTACTTCTTTTCCAATGTTCTGCCCTTCTGGGGATTTGTCCTTTGCGCCGCAGCGCTCGTCATTCTATACTCCGCGTCCGCAATGATGGATCACCTGCACGTTCCCGGTCGTTCGATTGCCGTCATCTTCCTGGGCACCTTCAAGCTTGCGAAATCCACGGCAGATCAGAACGCCTCTCCCATACTTCATTTGATTCATGACGTTACGGAGGCTTTCAAGTCGCCGGGCGCCGTCCCGGACCCCGTTTCACCGTTCCCGGTTGAATCCCTTGACAACTGGACGCATCCTGCGCCCGAGCTGCGCACGCGTTACAAGAAGATCATTTTGCTCGTAATGGAGCAGGTAACGCTCGCGCAGCTGCGCGAAGAGTCAGCGGCGCTGCCGCGGGAGAGCTTCTTTAACCGGGAAGAGCAGCATTCACACGAATATTTGAACGTCTTCGCGGCTGACATGGACAGCCGCACCGGTATGCTTGCAATCCTCGGCTCGCGCCTGATACCGTTTGAAGCTTACAACGACGAAGATGTCTTCAACTATCAGCGCGTCGCGAAAATGCGCTCGCTGCTCGACATCGTTCATGCGCAAAATTTCCGCGCAGTGTATGCGGCTTCAGAAACAGAGCGTGAAATGGTTGTGCTCGACCTGCCCTGGGACGGCGCGCATACGTTGACCCATGAGGAAATCGACCGCGTGCCTCGGGACAAATACATATGCATTAACCCATACGAGTTTGAACACAGCTGCGAAGACAAGATCATGCTCGACCGCATGATGGCGGAGATTCTCTCCCGCGAGAAAGTCTTCCTTTTCTATGAATTCATTTTCGGTCACGCATCCGAATACATGGACATTGCAAAGAAAACGCAGGTTCAATATTATGCCGAATTCATCGGCGAATTGTCCGAAAGGCTCAGGCGCGCAGGCGTTTTGAACGATACGCTCATCGTAGTCACCTCGGACCACGGAATCAGAGATCACGGCTACGAAAGCTGGGTATCCACCTACCGCATCCCTCTTCTATTTTATCATCCGTCGTATCGCCGCCAGACGCACGACGAGCTTTTCTCACAGATTGACTTTCGAGATATTTTCCTGGATGAAGCTTCCGGGCGAAGACCGTCCTCGAAACCGAGAAAGTTTGCTCCATTCATGGGCTCCACCAGTTCGGCCGTGGTCGGCGCGGTTACGGACAAGATGGACGTGCTCGTCATAAAGAGGCGAAAGTGGAAGCCCTACGTTCAGTCCTTTCTGAACCGCGACGAGGAGGGAGAACCCGGCGGCCCGCCGGAGAGCGACCTGACCCCCGGAGCCCTTCTGCGTCACATGGATGACTACAGGGATTACTTCCTGTCCGGCCAGGCGCCCTGATTACCGGGCGGCAGGCAGGGCTTTCACAGTTCCCTGCCGTTCGAGTTTGTTCCAACCGTAGCGCGCGCCCTTTACCATTGCAAACATCGCCTTGAAGGTGATGAAGTACATGAACTGCCGGTAGTAGAATCTCTGGATCAGTACCAGGAACATCAGCCGCTTACGGCGGTTTTCCAGAGTAAATGCGAGAAGCGATCCGCACACGTCCATCAAGAGGAACAGCGCATAACCCACTGCGATCGCCGCCATATCCCCGCGAATGATCGAAAGCAGGAACACAATGTCGCCTATCGGCGAAAGCGCGGGGAAGAGCACCTGGAAAAAGAACATGTTCGGCAGGGCCACCCATCCAAGCGGACCCTTGAAAAAGGCCTTCCTGTGCTTCCACAGGCACTGAAACGTTCCGAAGCTCCAGCGAAACCGCTGCTTGGCAAGGGTGCGGACTGTAGCAGGCGCTTCCGTACGCGAACGCGCTTCCGGAGCGTACACAATTCGGGCGCCGTTCTCAAGCATGGTCAGAGTGAGATCTGCGTCTTCCGTCAGGGTATCGCTTTTGTAGCCGCCTGCCTCAAGCACCTTCGAGCGTTTCCAGGCGCCGGTCGCGCCGGGAACAACGCTGATGCAGTTAAGGGCGTCAAACGCTCTTCGGTCAAAATTCTGCGAAGTAATGTATTCGAGCGACTGAAAGCCTGTCAGAATATTATGAACGTTCCCCACTTCCACGTTGCCGCAGACCGCATCTACCTGCGGATCCTGAAACGGAGCCGCAAGCTCGCTTAACGTTTGCGGCATGACAATTGTGTCGGCGTCAATTGTGATCACGATCTCGTATTTTGCTTCCTGCATGCCGTGATTCAGCGCGGAAGATTTGCCGCCGTTCGGCTGACTGACCAGTCGAACTCGTTTGTCTTTCTTCGCAAGGGCCTTAACCACGTCTTTTGTATTGTCTGTGCTGCCGTCGTCGATGACGAGCATCTCAAACTTCGGATGTGTGCTTTGCTGCAGCGATCGAATCGTCTGTTCAAGCACCTTACCTTCGTTATACGCCGGAATCAGCACACTGACAGGAGGAAGAAAGGTTCCATCTCCTTTGCGCTCATCCGATTTCCGAATGCTTTTGAATACAAGGACACCCAGAAACAGGATGCGAAAGATTGCCAGCAGCGTCGTAAACAGGAACAGCCAGGTAATGATGACCCATCCCCAGCGAATTGCAAACCAGGCCGATGCGGTCACAAATACCAGCAGGCTTTCGGAAGGAGGCATTGCGGGGAAAAGCGTCTCGCGGCTGATGCCCGTCGCATTCTCAATGGAGTCAAACTTGTATCCGCGCGCGCGCAATTCGGGAATTGCCAGTCGGAGCGCTTCGACGGTACGGCTGCGATCCCCGCCGGCATCGTGCATAACAATGATGTGATTTCCCGGCTTCTGCACCTGCTCGAGCAGCCGATCGGCCATGAGACGCGCGGTGGGACGCTGCCAGTCGGCCACGTCGATGTTTGCGCCAACAATCAGATAACCCATCTCCGCGACCGTGCGAAGCGGGTCAATTTCCACTGCTTCGTCGGGATTCGAGTCCGTGTTGTAGGGCGCGCGGAAAAGCATGGTTTTCTTCTCTGTTTCGCGCTCGATGATCCGCTGCGTGCTGTTCAGCTCTACGCGCACGCGCTCCGTGCTGGTCTTGCTCAGATCCGGATGAAAATACGTATGATTGCCGATCGCGTGACCTTCGCTCACGATTCGTTTGACGATGTCCGGATAACGTTCCGCCTGTTCGCCCACGACGAAAAACGTTGCGTGCACCTTTGCGTCCCGCAGAACATCCAGCACTTTCGGTGTCCAGACCGGATCCGGGCCGTCATCAAATGTCAGCACGAGGGATTTCTCGGGAATCGGGTTGCCGACTCGCTCAAGAAGATAACCGGACGGCAGAGATTGGTATTTCGCGGATTCGATGAGTCCGTCTTTGTCCTGCGTGATCGTCATCTTTCCTTCGCCGGGGACCGTGTGCAGGTGAAAGACTTCGCCGAGACTCAGATACAGAACACTTCGCAGAGGATCCGGCTCTTCTACGGCCGAAATGGGAGGTTTGGACTGCGGTAGAATCTTCCAGATGGAGGGATCTTCCGCGCCCAACCGCCACACAGCCACGCCCGCAACTCCCAGCCGGTCGAGGGAAATCTTCTGATTCCACGCGGTGACTCCGTTCAAGAACCAGACGTTATGCGTCGTCTTTTCATCCTCGATGTAGGCAAAGTGCATGTTCCGGCTTTCCGGGTCCATTGCCGGAAGCGCGCCGGTATCGTCCGCAAGCGCCATGACTTCGGAGAATTTCATGCTGTAAGAATGACCGGCAGACCAGTCCACACCGTACTGACCGATCCCCACGATTAGCTTTTCTGCGGGGACTTCTTTCAGAACAAATGCCATGACCTCTTCGAACCATTCATGGCTGGCGATGGGCCCGGCCGGTCCGCTCGTATAATGCTCATCGTACGCCATGAGGACGACACCATCGGCCACATCGGCAATCGCGGGAATATCATAGGCCGGGTCGTGCGCCGTGATGTCCACGGTGAGGATCATGTTTTCTTTGTGGAGACGCTCCGCAAGAGCGGTAAGGAACTTAACGTAGTCCTTGCTGCCCTGCGATCCCAGAGTTTCGATATCAATATTCAATCCCTTAAGGTGATCGCGTTTCGCAAACTCAACGAGCAGGTCCGCCGTGCAATCGCGGAGAGTTCGATCGGCAAGGAGCCTTCGCATTTCGCCTGTGTGCCACTGGTCGTGATCGCCGTTGGTAACCCGCGCAATGATGGCTGCGTCCGAATCTTCCAGCGTTCGCCGCACCTCCTCGTCAATGCGCTCGCTGACGTCACACTTTGCCTTCGTCAAGAAATACCAGTCGGGGAAAACAACGTCAATGTGCTCTTTATGATCGCGAAACGCGGCGACGCTGTCGAGGTCATGCTGCACAAGAAATGCAGTGACGAGCCGGTCTCCCTGGCGCGGCAGCGCGAGAAGCGCGCCCTTTTGTTCTTCCGTAATCTTCTGCCTGCCGTGACCGTGTTTCTGTTTCTGCGAGATGTCGCTTACCTGTTCGAGGACGTTCTGGACACGGCGTTCGGCGTTGCGTTTCCGCTGAACATCGGGCAGAGGCGGAGTGACGAGGAGCGACGCGGCGAACAGAGCCGCAAGCCCGGCCCCGACTGCGAGGGTTACAAAGAATACAGTAAGAAAAGACCGCCAGCGGCGCGATGTGGGATCCTCGAAAATCATGCCTGTCCAGAGTTCCAAAACGGGGTGCGCGGTCACACTCCTTTTTGCTTACGGTGTTAGACGGGCCAGGCA
>CAZUJO010000014.1:6272-21012 GCA_964619995.1 uncultured Leptospiraceae bacterium | reverse complement strand
GGCGATACGGCGCGCGTGCCCTACGGCTCCCGATCGCCGCGCACCGTGCGCCGTTATTCACTTGAAATCGCCGCATTCCTGAATCAGCACGACATCAAGATGCTTGTGGTCGCATGCAACACGGCCACAGCGCATGCGCTCCCCGACCTCCAGAAGAAGATGACGGTGCCCGTGATTGGAGTCATCGAGCCCGGGGTGCGGGCGCTTCTGTCGCGGACGAAGAGCCGGAAAGTCGGCGTCATCGGTACGCGCTCCACGATTAAGTCCGGTGCGTACGAGAATGCCATCCGCGCAATCGATCCGTCCATCGAAGTTACGAGTCAGGCCTGTCCGCTTTTCGTGCCGATCGTTGAAGAAGGATGGATGCATAAGGATCTCGCGCGTCTGGCCGTGCGCGAATATCTGGAGCCGCTCGCGCGCCACGGCGTTGATGCGGTCGTGCTTGGCTGCACACACTATCCGCTTATGCGCGCAGCCATTGAGAAAGAATTTCCTGAATTCAACCTCGTCGACTCATCCGTAGAAATGGCAGGCGCTGTCCAGGCTATGGTCGAATCCGCATCCCTGGGTTCATCCGGTCCTGGTTCTGTCCGCATCCTTGTTACCGATGTGACCGAGCAGGTCAGCGATTTGCGCCGACTTTTCTTCCCGCATCCGGTGGAAAAGATCGAAGAAGTGGTCGTTCCGGAACTTCAGACGTCCCTGTGACTCATCCAGGCGAAGCCTGGAATTGATACGCGGAATCATTTGCGGCCACGAAATCAGGGGCCGCAAAAAAAACCTGGCCGCATCGTGTCCGCCAGGTAGTTTAACATATAGATGCTGAGACCTTCGCTTGCGGTTTGCGCCGCGCTCATTTGGACGATTCACTGCGAAAACAACTCTGTGGACAAACTGCAGGAGCAGCAGAAGGTTCTTTCTGCTGTCACAGGTTTGATCGCATCGCAGCCGAACTGCACGGCGAATCCGACTCCCGCGTTCAGCACTCTCGCGGCCGCGGGCACAACTTCGAAATGCGCAACGTGTCATTCCGGCGGAAGTCCTTCGTCAGGATTCGACATCACGAATTATGCGCAGGTCAGCGCCACGACGATGCCCGGTGATCCGCGCGGCAGTTTTCTCTATCAGAAGGTAACCTCGGGCACCATGGTTCCGAACAGCAGCATCACAATCAACAATGCGATCTATTGCTGGATCCTGGGAGGCTCCCATTCTTAACGTAAGAGCAATCGTAATAGGAATGGCAGCGCTCCTTGCCGGCCCGGCATCGGCGCAGTCGTTGATCATCAAAGATGCGAAGGTGCGATTCCTGAGCAGCACCGATGTGCGGACCTTTGAAGGGGGCGGATCGAAAGCATCAGGCAAGGCGAACCTCGCAGACGGAGCCTTGCGCGTTGTCATTGACCTGCGGGACTGGCAGACAGAGGGCCGCCTTCGCACGACGCACATGCATGAGGATTACCTGGAAACAGAGCAATTCCCGACGGCAGTTTTTGCCGGCCGGCTCACGTACGTGCCGGGCGCAGCGGAAGCAACAGCGGCCGGCGATTTGACGCTTCATGGCGTAACCAGAAAGACAGAGTTGAAGGCCCGCGTCGAACGCCGGGGAAGCGACTATCTTGTGCACTCGGAGTTTGACGTCCGGCTCACAGACTATAATATTAAAGTTCCTAAACTTGTCATTCTTGAAGTCAGCAACGTGATTCACGTGAAAGCCGACTTCACGTTCCGGGAAGACGGAAAATGATCCGTTTCATTTGTTTTCTTGCATTCTTTGCGCTTTCGGCGCTGAGCGCGGAAGAGGTCGTGCCCGGAAGCGAAGCGGGCAGCCCGGTTGAATCCGCGCCCGGCCAGGCGAAGGAGTCAATTGCGCCCGAAAGCCCGAGCCCGGAGCCCGGCGCCGATGCGCCGCCGCAGCGCATGTTCATCGGAACGAGCCTGATACACATGCCGACCACAGAGCAGGTTGGCGGCGGCGATCTTGATTTTCACTTTGATCACAGGTTCGGGGACGCAAAAAATACGTTAGGCGACTTCTTCGGATTCGATCAGGGCGCGAACACGCGTCTCTCTCTTGAATACGGGATCTTCGACCGCTGGTCGGTCGGAATTGCCCGGATTTCCGCGGCGCGCACGTACGAGGCGCAGACGCGTCTGGCCGTCTACCAGGGGCGTCCCTTCGGCATACCTGCCGCATTCTCTGTTATGGGCGTGGCGGGTCAGGAAACGGAACAGCAGGTGGTCGATTTGTATCCTCAGATCTCGTATGCCAATACGGGGAATGCAGTCATCGATCAGGCTCTGAACCAGCGGCTGAACCAGTACACGCTCAGCTCAAGCGACCGCCGCAGCTACCTTGCGGCAGGAATGTTTTCGGTCATGCCCTGGGACCGGTTTTCGTTTCAAATCTCTCCCATGTTTCTGCACCGCAATTTTGTGAAACCGGGAATCTCAAACGATCGTCCGGGGCTCGATCTCGGCGGCCGCATCCGCATCACGAAGCGTGTGGATATCATGCTCGAAACCGTTCTGACCGCGCATCGCGATTACCTTGCTTCGAACTATGCACTGGAAGATCAGCGTTCGAAGTATGGAACGGAGCTCACTGCCTCAGACATCAATGCGCGCTATCTATCGCCTCAAGGTCTCCTGTATGCGTACGTTGTGAATGTTGTGCAGGATCAGCCGGTAAGGTATGCGAGCATTCCCGCAAGCATCGGCATCAACATAGACACGGGCGGGCACATCTTTCAGCTCATCGTGACGAATTCACGCGATCTGGCATATACGACTCTTCTTCGAGGCGCAGCTTACGATTATCGCAAGCATGACTGGGCCGTGGGTTTCAACATCCACCGGTTCTTTTCTCCGTAGTAAGGCATCCTACGGTCCTGCGTAGAATCTGCTCGATTTGTATTTTTCGAGCAGGTCCGGCCAGAGCGCGCGGAGCGCTGCAGCGACCGGAATTGCAAGGAGCATTCCTGCGATTCCGAACAACCCGCCGCCGACGAGCAGCGCTGTGATCACCGCTGCGGTTCCAAGACCGACCTTCTGGCCCACGATGTGCGGCGTGATGAAATACGCGTCAAGCACCTGCACAAGAACGAACGCGCCGCTCACCGCGAGCAGAGAGCCCGGACCGTGCCATTCCAGGAGAGCCAGCGCGATCGAAAGAAACACGCCTATGCCGACGCCGGCATAGGGAATGATGTTGAGCACTCCAGTCAGCGCTCCGATTGCAAATCCGGTTGCAGCGCCTAACCCTGAGAATGCGAAGGCAATCGAAAGCGCGGTACCGTAACAGAGAGACAGCACGAGCGCAACTTCGATCTGTCCGCGCAGCCAGTTTCCGACCGCTTCATCGACGCGCTCGAGGGACACAGTCCACCGTTCGCGGTTGTGCGCGGGAATCAAATCAGCAAGAAACGCGCGGATGATTTCAAAATCTTTGAGAAAGAAGAAAGTCAGAATTGGAATCAAAACGACGTTGAGAATCCCTGAAAGAAAACTCCCCGTAGAAGTCAGCGCGGTTACCGCCCACGAGCCTGCCTTGTTGAGAAAGGCCGGAAACGCCTGCTTCAAGCTCTCTCCGTAGCTTTCCATGGCGCCGGCTGCGGTGGTGGGGACATCGACTCCTGCATCGCGCAGCCAGGGAATGGTTCGGGTTTCGATGAGATCGATAAGGGCGGGAAAGCGGTCGATCACAGTAATTACTTCGCGCGCAATGATGGGATAAAGAACTGTGATCGCCGTAACGAAAAGGGCGAGAAACGCGCCATACACGAGCGCAATCGATCCCGCCCGGCTCAGCTTTTTGCGCTCAAGCCAGGCAATGAGAGGCGAAAGCAAATACGCGAGCAGCAGCGCTGTGAGAACCGGAAACAGGACCCCGCCGATCTGATTCCAGATCCATGACAGAGCGAAAAGGGCGCCGGCAAAGAGGGCGAATCGGGCAAGGCGCTCGAGAGGGCTCACCGCCTGCGGCGATGGAACCGGAACATGGACGGACGAGGTAGATTTTCGGGCCATGTACGCCCATGCCGGTCGCACCGGCTCTGTCAAACCGGAGGCCAGTCACAGATATGCTTGACGGAATTTTGCGATTCGTATGTATAGTAAACATGAGAGAGCTGACAGAGAAACAAAATGCCATCCTGACCTTTATTCAGGGCTATATCCGCGAACAGGGGTATCCGCCGACCATCCGCGAGATCGCGCGTGTCTTCGAAATTACGGCAAAAGGCGCCTACGATCACATGAAGGCCCTCGAGAAAAAGGGCTACATCAAGACAGAAAAGAATCGCAGCCGCGCCATGGAGATTCTCAAGGGCACGGACGGCTCCGCACCCGTGCATCCCGCAGATACTGTAAACGTCCCGCTTGTGGGTCGGGTGGCTGCCGGTCTGCCTGTTCTCGCCGAAGAAAATATCGATGAGTATCTGAGTTTCCCCCGTTCCATGCTTCCGGAAACGGGAGTTTTTGCGCTTCGCGTGGCGGGTGAATCCATGAAGGACGCGGGAATCCTGGACGGCGACATCGCGGTCATCAAGAAATGCGACACAGCGGACAACGGCGAAATCGTCGTTGCGCTGCTCGAAGACGAAGCCACGCTCAAGTATTTCTATCGTGACAAGAAGAAAGTAAAACTCGTGCCGGCGAACGCCGCGTTTCGTCCAATTCTTACGGACACCGTAACGATCATCGGGAAACTGGTCGGCATATACAGGAGTTACGGGATCTGAACTTCCTCTACGAGAATCTTCTGAAGCCGGCGCTCTTCCGACTCGACCCGGAATCCGCGCACGAGCTCGTCGCCGGGTCTGTCTCTCTTCTTGAGAAGGGCCCCTTCGCCGGCCTTTTCCTGAAAGGAATGCTCGGCTACCACAGTGAGCGGCTCCGTATAACGTTAGCCGGCATTCAATTTGAAAATCCGCTGGGAATGGCCGCGGGTTTTGACAAAACGGGACAACTCTATCCGTTCCTTTCCTGCGCCGGGTTCGGCTTTGTCGAGTGCGGAACCTTCACCCGCCACGGTCAGCCAGGAAACCCCAGACCCAGGCTTTTTCGTTTTCCAGAACAGCAGGCTCTCGTAAATCGTATGGGATTCAACAATCCCGGCGCCGATCGCGCAGCCGAGGTGTTTGGCCGTCAGGTCCGCGATGCTGTGCGCGGTATCAACCTTGGAAAAAGCAAAATCACAGACCTGGACGGCGCGGCAGAGGATTATCTCTATTCTGTAAAAAAACTTTCGCCTTACGCCGATTATGTGGCCCTCAACGTCAGCTCTCCGAATACCCCGGACCTGCGCAAACTGCAGGAGAAGACCCGGCTGTCAGCTCTGCTGAAATCCGTGCGAAAGGAATGCTCTCTGCCTCTGTTTTTGAAGATCGCGCCTGACCTTACGGATCTTGAAATTGAAGAAGCGCTGGAAGCATCGGTCGGCATCATCGACGCTTTGATTGTCTGCAACACGACGATCGACAAATCGTCTCTGAGTCTTTCTGAACCCATGGAAGGCGGGCTTTCCGGACGGCCGCTTGCGGCGCGCAGTCTTGAACTTCTCCGCCAAATCCGCCGGCTCACCCAGGGCCGGCTTCCGATTGTTTCCGTCGGAGGAATTGATTCAGCGGCTTCCGCGCTCGAACGATTTCGCGCGGGCGCAAGCCTCATTCAAATCTATACCTCGTATATCTACGGCGGTCCGGAGCTTCCCCGCCGGATTCTCCGCGGTGTCGACGAATTCCTTGAGAAAAACGGCATGCGCCTGGCGGATCTGATCGGCTCGGACGACCGCTGAAGTTCCATTTTGCCTTGCGCCCTGCGGCACAGGACCGCAGCTGTGGGCATGCAGGAAAAGGAAAAGCCAAAGCACAAATTCATCCGCGTTTACCGCGAGCTCGAGCCGGACGAAATCAAGCGTCAACTGATCCTGATTGATGACCTTTACGGCACCTGCGGCAACTGCGGTCAGCTCGGGCTCAACTTTACAAAAGACAAAGTCTGCCCTGGATGTAAGACGACGTTCGCTTATGCGATGACGAAGATGAAGAATCCAGGCGACATTGCGAAGCTCCTGGCTCGTATCAAAAATGACGGACTGGGTCTGACGTTGATTGAAAAAGACGATTACGACCGGACTTCCGCAAGAGATGCTTTAGGGGATCTCTTCTCGAAGAAGACGTAGTCTTTGACTTCCCTGAAAATTTCGTCCAGGTTGTAGAAAAAGTACGGAAGGTCGCGCGAAGAGAAAAATGCGCGGTTTGTTTCGAGAGTGCGCGCCAGCTTTTGTTCCTCTTCGAGACAGGCAGTTTTTTTGGCCAGGGCGGCGCGCGAGAGTTCATTGATTCGCAGGAACTCACGATGGAGAGCCGGCCGGGCCGAAAGGTCTGCGTGCCACTGCTGAATCAGTTTTTCTTTTTCCTTTCTCAGCGCATCGTTTCCCGCGAGAAACCGGGTCGGATCAAACTCCATGGCCCGCAGATCCCGCGCAACTTCGGCTGAAGTGCGCCCGTGAATCTTGAGATCCGCGCGCGAGGAAAGCGCAAGCGTTGCGGACGCGGCCGTGAAAGGGGCACCCGCAAAATCAAAAAACTCGCGAAGAATTTCATCCGTGATCCGGTCGTATCTTTCGCCGCCGAGGCCGTGGATGAAAATATCACAAAAGAAGAGCCTGCAGAAGAGCGTCAGAGTTACGGCGCGGGGCAGGATTTTTCCCGGCGCCTTTTCGCCTTCAATGAATGGTGTGCGGCTGCCGTCCTGAACAACCCAGAACGGCAGTTCGTTTTCGCGAAGGTCCGGCAGAGGCTGCGCGGGGTTCTTGATTCCCTTTGCCTTTCTGTAGTCGGCGAGAAGACGGTTGTAGACGGCGCGAAACGCGGGACCGTGTTCGCGAAGATATTCGAAGAAACATTGAAACGAACTGCTTTCGAAGAGATCGCTGGAATAAACCGTATAGACATCCACGCCATGCTTTGCTTCCCAGAGCGTGCGAAGTCGGTCCGGCACATCCATGGGGCGTTCTGCTTCGCGGGCGGATTGTTCGAGCAGATCAATGCCGGCGTGAATGTCGGCGATGCTTTCGGGACCAAAGACGAGACGCACATGCGACCGCAATTCGTCTGTGAGGCGGAGGAGCCCTTCGCGTGCGTTCTGTGAGAGACTTTCATGGCGCAGAATTTGAGAGCCTTCATTGAGCTTCAATGTTCGTTTGCGCACATGCCCGTTGCGGCGTTCCGGAAAGCTGAAGATGACTTCTTCGGCATCCGTGTCGTGCACCATGTGGATGGCCGTGCCACCGGAGCGTTTTGCGAGAGCAGAGGCAAGAACGTTCTTGATCAGGATTCCAGGATGATGAAACACCGGCTGGTGACCGGTCAGCACAATCGTTCCGCTCAGTTTCTCTTTCGGGATGGAGCGCAGAACTGCGGATCGATCAAAGCTCGCAACGGGGCGGTTGCAGAGCTGCGGAGGCGTCACAACCCCGCCTTTCAGTTTGTCCGCCAGGGCTTCAGGGGAATCCGAAAAATAGATCACCGGTATCCCTCCGGCCAGTGTGCGATGAGAGGGATCTCTTTCTGATAAAAGGGCTCGGCGGCATCACAGCCTGCCTGGAATCCCCAGTAGCGGTTTTCGCCGATCATGTGTTCTATGAGATGTTCTTTTCCTGACAGCACGAACTGTGAGCGGTACGCAAGGATGGCTTCTTTCTTCTGCTCCAGGTGCCCGCTGATGTCGACCAGGAACGTCGGCTCAAGGCGCAGGCGGATGTGCACGGGAAAATAGTACAGGATGCGCCGCGGAAACCACACCTCTCCGGGGATGTCGGATTTAGTAAGTTTTGCATAGAATCTGGCTGCGTCGCAGAGATGGCTCGCTGCGATGTGATCGGGATGCGCGTCCTCAAAGTAGGGAGCAAACATGTACGTGGGCTTGAAGTCGCGGATTTCCGCCGCGAGCTTCTTTCTGTTTTCGATCGTGTCCTCAAGGTATCGATTGGGCATATCGAGCGTGCGTCGTTCTACCTGCAAAATCGATGCGGCGAGTGCAGACTCCTGGGCGCGCATCTCCACGCTGCCCATGGGCGTGGGCTCGCCGTTTGTGAGGTCTACGATGCGCACGGGGATCCCGCGCGCGGTCAGCGAGGCAACCGTGCCGCCCATGCCGATTTCAACATCGTCTGGATGGGCCGAGATGCAGAGAACGCGCACCAGAGCAGAAAATCGCCAAATCCGCGCTCAGGCGAGGACTTTTTGGGCATAGATGCGGCAGGCCGTCCTCACAGCGCACCTCTCGCAGGCAGGCGCAAACACCGACCGGCACTGCCCCAGAATGCCCGGTCTCGTGAGGACAAAATCAAACCGGAGCGGATCCTCGGGATCAATGCGGCGGAGGGCCGCTGTGACTGCCTCTGCGTCTTTCCAGGCGGCATTGCGGCTTTTCGTCCATCCAAGGTTATGCGCCATTCGTGCCATGTGAACATCGAGCGGCACAATCAATCTTGCGGGCGGGATCCTGTAGATTCCGGCGTCAGGAAAACGGGTGCGGCTCATCCACCGCAGAAACATGCACATCCGCTTCTGCGCTGAGACGCTCTGCGGACTGCCGATCCAGTGAAGAATCCCCCGGCTCATGCGCATGCCTTCCGCAAAGTGTTTCTGAAAATGCGCAATTCTCGCGCGAAGGTTTCCGGTTTCCTCAGGGTCTGCGAACAAATGCTCAAAAAGCGTACCCGCCGGCTGTCTGAATCCTTCGGCCGCAAGCTCGGACAGACGACCCAGGATCCGATCGAGATCACGCGTGCTCTGGAAACGATAGTACAGGCCGCGCACCGAAATCTTTCCCGACGCCAGAGATCGCGCGGGAGAGGGACCGAGTCTTCGAAACAGTTCTTCGAGAAAGCCAACGATCGCTTTTACATTCCCGTAAGAAAAAAGCGCGCTGATCAAACCTGTGACCTCGCGGTCTTCAGGCGACTCAACCCGGTGAAGAAACTGAACGGGGTCCGTATTGAGGAAGGCGCTGCTCGCGTAGAGCTTTTCTGCCTCAAGGAGCACAACCCTCTGCTCTGCAATCGTCTGATCGGATAACAGAGGTTTCACGGAACTACTCCGGCGCCAGGAACGAGAAGAGACCGCGCTGGCGCGGCGAGTATTCAATCGCGACAAAAGTCGTATCATCGCTGCAATACGGCGTCTGTCTGTGTTCCGTCAATTCACGCCACAGCCGGTCCGGCAGATCCTGAACGCTCACGCCCAGATTGGAATATAGAAATCCGCGCAGCCTGGCTTCGCCAAACGGCTCGGCGCCCGGACTGAATGTTTCCGTAACCCCGTCCGAGTAGAGAAAGAGACGATCTCCGCGCTTCAATGTGAGGACAGAGGTATGGTACGGGTCGGGAAGCAGCCCCGGAAGGCGCTGCGTATCGCGGAGAACCTCTACGGTATTTGTGGCCGCCCGAAAAATCATCGGTCCCGGATGCGCGGCGTTCAGAGTTTCAAGCCGTCCTTTTTCCAGATCCATATAAAAGGCGAATAACGTTATGAACTCATTTCCGCGGTAGCGTTCGAGAAGAAAACTGTTTAACGTTCCCATGGTTTCAGAGAGACTCAAACCGCTCTGAACGTGCGACCGCACCATAGCCCGGATGGCCGCGACCAGGTAACCGGTGCCAAGTCCGTGCCCGCTGACATCTCCGAGGAAGAACGCAATTCTCCCGGGAGAAATGGGGACCAGATCGACGTAGTCTCCCGTGACGCTGAGGGCAGGCATGCTGAAAGCCCCAATGGTCAGATCGCGCGCGTCCGATTCCTTCCACGTCTCGGTAACGCTTCGCTGCGTGTTTCCTGCCAGAACAATCTCGCGCAGCTTGCGGCGCTTCTCCACTTCCGCGAGCAGAATCTCAAAGTTCGAAACAAGCATCCGGGCGAGACGCGCCGCTTCTTGAATGTAGCGCACTTCGGAAAGGCTGAAGCTGGATCCGTCGCGGCGAAAACCGAGCAGGAGAGCCACGTACGGGCCCCGGGATTCTCTCTGCTTCACTTTCCGAAAACGCGCCGCGATCTGTTCGAGGGTGCCGTCTTCCTTACCCGAGATTCCCGCTGCGATCGCGAACTGAGATTCCACAAGAAAGCGGTAGAGAATGCCGCGGCTCCCGCCTGCATACGCAAGATACGCAGCGACGATGAGCCGGTCCGGCCGTATGTGCTCCCAGAGAGGACTTGCATCGGGCATGCGAATCATGGCTTCTTCACGCACGCGAAAGCCGGGAAAAGACCGGTCCGAAATCAAAAGCGAACATCGCTGCAAAGCGAGAGTCGCTGCGATTTCGTCGACGAAGGCTTCAGCGGCATGGTCGACGCGGCTTGATTCGGAGAATGTGCGCGCAATTCTCTTCAAGCTCTCGGAGAGACGGCTGTCAAGTCGCCAGATGTTCCGTTCAATGAACGAACTCATCCATTGACGCGCGGGATCGAGAAAGAACACAAGAATCAAGAGAAACACGAGGTGGACAATCCACCGGTAGTTCTGGTCCTGATCGGGCAGGAGCAGTGAGTGCGTGAGGAGCACGACGGCGTAGAGAGAAATGAAAAAGAGCGTAAGCAGGCCTGCAAGAATGGATCGTCCAAGTACGAACTGGAAGGGGAGCACGTGGATTCGGTACGTTCCGTATACAAGCGCCACCGGGAACACGGAAGCGCAGATTCCCTCGAACCAGAGAGTCTCAAGCCCGCGTCTGCGAAATTCGATCGCGGCGATGGGCAGGATCATCCCTGTGATCGTTCCAAAAAACAGAAACCAGCGTTTCGTGCGTTCAATGCGGTCGTCCGTGCTGTGCAGCGCGTTTTCAATCTGCAGGCCGGCCACAATTACGGCCGTCACGTAAAAAGCAGCGCGCTGAATTCCGAGGAGTCCGCCGAATGTGCGGGTTTCGTCTGCGCCCACGTATGCGACGAGCGAAAAGAAGAGCACGGCGAGAGCCTCCGCAAGGACCAGCGTGCCGTTGATCTCTTTGCCTGTTGTGCGCAGTCCGAGATTGAATGCGGCCGGAATCGCCATGAATCCGAAAATCTGCCACAATAGATCGAGCCCGTGACCTGCGATCGCGGCCACAAAGGCAAAGAGAAACGACGCGGCAATCAGGCAGAACGCAGAGAGATAGAGGTCGCTGCCGTACTGGATAAACCAGATACCTGCAAGCAGGTAAAGAGCGGAAAGGAGAATGATGGGGGCGAAATCGATGAAGAGGCGGAGCCGGTCTGCGGGCTGGGGTTTCAGAATGGCGGGGCCGGCGTCCGTGTTCACGAGAACGGGACGGTCGAGCGGAAAGACCGCAGGCGCTTCGTGCGGCACTCTTCCCTGGATTTCGGTCAGCCTCTGGATGCGAAGCGGCGGATCGAGCGGACGAATCGAAACGACCTTCCCGTCGGGAAGATAGTATACGGGCAGGCGATAGCCGCTTTCGCGGAACTGCACGCCGTACAGAGTAAACAGGCCGAGAAGGGCGATGAGGTAGTAGTATCTCATGCGGTCTTCGAAAATAAGAGGAGCGGTGAACCGCCGTAGTCAATTTGCACGGACGGATGATCCGTAAGGTCGACCAGGTTCCGCCAGCCTGGAGAGACTATGGTTTTGTGGGGCTGAAGCGGATCGCTCACGCGAAAGCCCGGTCCGTCGAGCATGCAGAGGACTGCGTTTTCGCGCGGGCGAATTTCTACGATGCACAGATCGATGCGCTCGTAAACATCAGTGCGCGAGCGGCGGAAGTGCGAGAGCAGTTTGTGAAGATTCAAATGGGTCTCTTTCTTGCCGAGCGAATAGAGGCTGCCGAGCCGGCTCGAAAGAAGGATGGCAGTTGATCCATTCAGGCGGTCGGCCGCAAACATAACAGCGAACCACACGTCTGCCTGGTCCGGCGCACGCAGAAATTCGATGACCACGGGAGCGCCTTCGCCTGCGAAGGTGGTAATGGAAACCCCGGGGATCACCGGAATTTCTGTTCTCTGCAGGAATTTCCGGATCTTCTCCGCGACGAGAAACTCTCTGTCCATGGCGGCTGCATCCATGTAGCGCGCAGAGAGAAGCGAATTCTGAATGGAGGCCGCCGCTTTGCCCGTAAAGGTCTCAAGCGCGCGGTCAGAGTATTTGTTGGCCGGCGGATCATGCAGGATGAGGAATCCAACCATCCGGTTCCGATAGAAGATCGGCAGAAAATAGGCGGCTCGAATGCGGGAAAGAATCCGCCGGATTTCTTCCGGGGCGGGAAGCTCCGGCGCGAGCGGTCTGCGTTCCTGGCGCGCAAAGCGGAGCAGTTCTTCGAGGGAGTGATAATAAGACTGCCTGGTTCGAACGGGCTGCCCCTCAGAATATACGTAGTACACAAAATGATTTCGTCCGCGGTCCGCAATGGCCAGTTTCGCCGCGCGCACGCCCATCCACTGCATGAGCGCCGGAAACACCTCCTGCGTGAGCGATTCGATCGTGAACTGCCGAGCGATGAAGTCGAGATGATGAGCATCGCTGAAAAGCGCGGACTCTGTGCGCCCGAACACGAGACGGTGCAGGCGGTCGCGCGCCGGAAATAGAAAGATCACGGAAGAAACAAGGAACAGGAGCGTGACAATTTCGTTGTAGTTCGCTGTGTCCGGAGGAACGACCTGCGAGATCACCACAAAAAGGAGAACAACGATGGCGCCCGAAAACAGTGAAAAGCCCAGCGTCTTCCAGCGGTAAGACGGAATTCGGCTGAGCGGCCAGTTCATGTTGTGTAGTCTGCGTTGATGCTGATGTATTCGCGCGAGAGGTCACAGCCCCAGAGGCGTTCTTCGGCAGAACCCTGGCCCAGCGAAATGCGGAGAATGACATCGCTGCGCTTTAGATACTGTTCGAGCTCGGGAAGCTGCGAAGCATCGCCGTATTTAAGCAGGGTGTCGCCAAAGTAGATTTTCATCTGCTCGAAGGATACGGGTTCATCGAACACCTTTCCGACTGCCATCAGGATTCGCCCCCAGTTTGGATCTCCGCCGTGCAGAGCCGTTTTGATGAGCGGACTGTTTGCAATGGACCGCGCGATTTTCAACGCCTGCGCTTTGTCGCGGGCTTCCGTTATGCGGACTTCGAGGACTTTTGTCGACCCTTCTCCGTCCTGTACAATGGCTCGGGCAAGGGACTGCGACAGTTCCAGAAACTTCGTAAAGAACTCGAGCGAAACGGAATCGAGGCCGATTCCGTCGAGCGCCGGCAGGAACTGCGGGGAAGATTCGAGAGTCCGCGCGGTCTCTTCCGAAAACGTGACCTTTACGCCAGAGAGGCCGTTTGCGAGAATTGCAAACGTGACGCTTGTGGATGTGTCCGAGTCTACCGTTATGCGATTAAACGAGCGGTTCGCGGCTGCGCGGAGCAGTCGGTCCAGGTCCGCGGCCGGCACGTCCGCGTCCGTGAACGCATATACGAGCATCGTCGCCATGTTCGGTTCGATCATCCCGGCGCCCTTCGCCGCGATGGTGATCTTCGCGCCGCTGTTCAAGGAAACCGACTTCAGCTTTACGGTCTTGTCTGTTGTGCGGATCGCATCTGCGAAAGCGGGGAAGTCCGCGGACTTCAGCCTGGACTTTGCTTCGCGGCAGGCCCGCTCGATCTTTTCGCGCAGAGGAAGCCGGCCGATCACGCCCGTGCTGGAAGGAAGAACGTGACGCATATCGATGCCCAGCGTTTCGGCTGCGATGCGGCACATATCGCGCGCGAGCAGAAGCCCCGCTTCGCCCGTGCCCACGTTTGAGTTCTTTGAATTGACAACGACTGCCTGGAGCACGCCGCCTTTTATGTGTTCGCGGCCCACGATGACGGGATTGCCCGGAAAATTATTTCGCGTGAAGATCGCCGCCGCGGATGCGGGGCGTTCGCTCAAAACCACGCCGAAGTCCAGTGTATCGTCTTTGATTCCGGCATTCCAGCCGGCGGCCAGAAAGCCTTTCGGAAATTCACTCACGGGAAGAGACTGCGTGCGGCCGGGACTTCTGTCAAGCGGATGCAGTTTCCTCTACCAGCCATTCAAGGTAGCTGGCCGATCCCCTGGCCACGTCCAGGGCAACAATGCACGGATTCGAATAGCTGTGAACAGCCATGACCGCTTCGCGCAGGGGTTCGAACAGTTCATCGCGGGTCTTTGCAATCAGCACCGTTTCCGCGGCGTTTTCGATCTTGCCCTTCCAGCGGTAGATCGATTCGATCGGCGGCAGAATATTCACGCAGGCAGCAAGGCGCTTTTCGACGACCATCGCGCCGATTCGCCGGGCCTCATCGATGCCCGATGTGGTGATGTAGACAAACACAACATTCATGGTTGATTCGAATATCGCTTGATTCGGGCGCAACCTCGAATCGTCCTGCCTGACTATGGAAAAACCTTTGAAAGGCAAAGTAGCTCTCGTAACCGGTTCAGCGCGCGGCATTGGGCGCGCGATTGCGGAGGACCTCGCAGAATGGGGCGCAGACCAGGTCATCCTCGACATGAATCTGGAGGCCTGCGAAAAGACCGCGGGCGAAATCGCTCAAAAATACGGCGTACGAACCATTGCCATTCAGTGCAATATTACGAAGAAAGCCGACGTGGACGCAGCGCACGAAAAGATCGCAAAAGAGTTCGGCACTCTGCATTTCCTTGTGAACAACGCAGGCGTGTTGAAAGACAACCTCCTGCTTCGCATGAAAGAAGACGAATGGGATCTCGTGCTGGATGTGAACC
>CAZUJO010000014.1:2043-6262 GCA_964619995.1 uncultured Leptospiraceae bacterium | reverse complement strand
TTCCTCATGACTCAGTCCATGATGCGTCTCCTCATGAAGGCCGAAGGCGGTTCGCGCATTGTGAACATCAGTTCCGTTTCCGGAATCGTGGGGCAGGTGGGCCAGGCGAATTACTCTTCGAGCAAGGCCGGTTTGATCGGTCTTACAAAAGTGACGGCGCGCGAATACGGCGCCCGCGGCGTTCTCGTAAATGCCGTGTGTCCGGGCTACGTGCAGACAGACATGACGGGCGCTCTCCCCGAGAAGGTTCAGGAAGAACTTCGCAAGGCAGTTCCTCTGGGACGCCCGGGACAGGTGAAAGACATTTCGCGTGTGGTTCGCTTCCTCTGTTCCGATGATGCCGGTTTCATAACCGGAACGGTCATTCGCGTCGACGGCGGCATGGCCACTGGCATGTAAGCGAAGGTCCGGAGCTCAAAACATATAGCGCACTTCCGCGGCCGCATAGCGGTCCATGTGATCGGGAGTGCGCGACAGCTCCGCGCTCAGGTACAGAAAATCAGCGCGTACCTTCAGCGTCAGACCGCCGACTTCTCTTCTATAGAAACGAGCCCCTGTATCATAGTCCGGCCGCGTTCTGAGTAAGTGCGTCTGGTCTCCGCGAACGCTGCCGATCAGATAGAAAGCGGACAGACTCACGCTTGTAGTTCGTCTCTGCCAGGCCGCGGCAATTTCCGCGGACGGCGGACCTTCCGAACGTCCTTCACACAAAACCTGCAATTCTATAGCTCCGGAAACGGTCTTCCATCCGCCTGCAAGGGCGCGTTCCTCCCGGCCTGCGGCGGCCGACGCATACCGACGAAAGCGGTACAACCGGCCCCGGATCACCGGACCCATCCCGAGAAAATCGGACACAGGGTCGAGAGTGGCTCCGGCCGCTCGAAACGAATCTCGCCCCGTATCCTGTCCGGCCATTTCGATTGCACCGAACTGAAAATCGTACACAACCGAAGCGAGCGCGGATCTTCCTTTTCGCCCTGGATCGATTTTCCCGTCGATCAAGTCCCATTCCTTCTTCCGCGCGGCTTCCAGCCTCAGGCCGCGCAGCGATGCGTAAGCGAATCCTTCCCACGTCCACGGCAGATTTTCTCCGAAGCGTTCTCTCCTTGCGTCTGCGAAGATGCGTACCGAGTCGTCGTAGTCGATCGAGAGGCCGGCGCTTCCCGCAGGATGAACCGCCGCGAAAAGAATCCCGTCAGGCGACGAGAGAAAGATTCCCGGTCCTTCCAGCGACCGGACTGAGTAAAGACCCGGGATCCACAATCCGGGAAGAGGACGGAGAAAGACTGACTCTCTCCGCACCGGTTGTGACAGCACCGAGGAATCCCTTGCCAGATACGAAGTTCGTTTGACGGGCAGATGCCGCACGCCCGCAGTCACGAGGGCAGCGCGGGTTTCGAAGCGCAATGATCCAGTCCATCGGTCGGTCTTATGAGGTCCCGATCTTTCAACGGCCGAAACCAGCGCTTCCGAACGGGCAGAACCGCAGTCAGCGCCCGCGCCCCCGCCCGCGCGCGACTCGAAGCTCGAACGACCCTCAAGGATTCCGTACGTTTGACAGGGTTGTCCGACGGCGGCCGTCCACGCGGAGCAAATGAGAAACAGTACAGGAAAATGCTTTCCAGCCTGATCCAGAGCCCGATTTTGCGAGGCGTGTTCCATCCGCACAAAGAGGGTTCCAGGAATTCGAATCGTTCCGGCGCGGGGTTGGTGTGACTGACCGCCTCCAGACGATCTACGCCGCCAATCGCCGTGACATCTATGCCTACCTCTGCCGGCTGTCGGGGGATTCGGAGCTGGCGCTGGACCTTTTACAGGAGAGCTTTCTCAACTATTTTGAACACTATCGCAAACGCGAAATGCCGGATGACGTGTCGAGCCGGCGCATCCTGTTTCGCATTGCGCGCAATCTCTTCATAAATCATGTTCGCAGCAAGGCCAGCAAGAACGCCCGCCTCGAAGAGCAGACCGTTTCCGCCCCGGAACCGAGGCCTTCCGCGGACCACACGCCGGTCATCCAGAAACTCATCCTGGGCCTGCCCGAACGGGAGCGCACGGCCATTGTTCTGCGATATCTTGAATCGATGCGCCTGGAAGACATCGGGGCGGTTCTCGGGCTTTCCATTTCGGCCGTTTCGAGGCTGATTTCGCGTTCCGAGAAGATGCTCGAGTGGGAGGCCCGAAAAGCCGGGATCTCGCTCGATGACTGAAAAAAAAAAAGAGCAAGGTTTCACTGACAGTTTGTTAGTAAGAGGACGGGGGGATATGGAAAATAAGCGGCCAAAAATCGCGCGCGCAATTGAATCCAATGACGCGCTTCCAGATTTCAACCCGGCCTGGTTGACGCAAGCTCCGCGCCTTCGCGCGGACGCCTCCGTCTTCAAAGAAACGTCATCTCGCAATTACTATATCGGAGCGGTTGCAGCCGTTCTGTGCGCCGCCGTCGGAATCGCCGTGTTCCTCCGCCAGGGCAGCGGCGAAATCAAGCAAACCGCTTCGAGAGGGCTCGTTGTCAGCGTAAGCGGTGAGACTTCGGTAGATCGCTCTGGCAAAAAATCCGCCCTCTATAACGGGGACGTGGTCACCGAAGGGGACCGGATTCAGACAGGCAAGGACGCTCGCGTTGAAATTGCCCTGGCCGGTCATTCGGTTCGCATCCTCGAAAATACAGACGTTACTCTTCTTGAACTCAAGAAATCTGAGACTGGCTCGCGCGCCGTCAGTCTGGACGTCGGTCAGGGAACCGTGCTGGGTTCCGTGCGAAAGCTCACGCCCGGCGAATCGTTCCAGGTTCGTACGCCGGTTGCCATTGCCGGTGTGCGCGGAACGCGCTTCTCGGTCGCGGTTTCAGGTTCATCCGCGCAGGTTCGCCTGTATGACGGAGCTGTCGATGTGAAGGGTTCGGCGGGTGAGACGGTCCTGGTTCCCGGCGACGGAATTCAGGTAAGCAAGGACACCGTCGAGAAGCTCAGCGCCGATTCAACCGACCATGCGCAGCAACTGCTTGAGATGGAATCCCGCGCGCAGGAAGATGCGGCAGTGCTCGCTGCGGCTGATTCAATGAAATCTGCGAAGAGCGAGAAAGAGCTGAAAGATATCTACCAGAGAATTGAAATCGTTCGTCTAAGAGACGGGCGCGTTTTCCGCGGGGTTACAACGCAGGTTGGTTCTCGCGCGGTGATCCAGACCCCAGACGGCATGCACATCGTTCAATCGTCTGAGATTGAAGACGTAAGCTATCCGGAGGAACCATGAGCAATCGTTTTTGTAAATCGCCGGAACAACCGGCAAAAGGAGACCCAAGTATGAAGACCCGAATCAAGTTTATCGCCATTGCGGTGATCGCATCTGCGGCCGCGCTGGCAGTCAACTGCGGGCAGAAAGCGTCTGAGGCGGCCAACACTTCCATGATGGTTGTGTATACCACCGGAAGCGCATTCATTCTGCCCGAAGGAAAGTCCGAAGTTCCGGCCAAGGTGGGCATGGTGGTTCGTCAGAATGACGTCATTCGCACCGAGTCGGGAACTGTGGACCTCCAGACAAGAAGCGGAAGCGCTGTGCGCGTCCGTGAAATGACTCGCATCACCATCTCTGCGCTCAATGCGTCTGGTGATACGAAACTGAACATGCAGCACGGCGGCCTTCTGGCTAACGTGAAAAAAGCAGGTCAGGGAGAAAACTTCTCTGTTGTAACGCCGACCGCAATCGCTGGTGTGCGCGGAACAACGTTCTCAGTAGAAGTAGGCGAAGACAACCGCTCCTCTGTGAAGGTGATCGACGGCAAGGTTGCAATGGCGCCCCGCGTCGGCGCGCTGGACAAGTTCAGCGACGCTCAAATCAAAGCTGACCCGAACCTCCAGAAGCTGTCTGAACTGACGAAGAAAGAAGTCGTTCTCGAGGAAAAAACACAGGGCAACCTGGACGAAAACCTCGAGAAGCAGCTCCTCTCCGCAAATCAGACGCTTGAGTCTGCTCAGCCTGCTCCGGCTAAACTGACGGAGACGGTTGCTGCGGTTGACAAGCCGAAGCCGGTTGAAACTCAGAAAGTTGAAATCAGCACTCGCGATCTGATCGAAGCGCGCACTCTTGTGGCTGTTGATCCGTCCATCATGGAAAAAGCTGTGAAGGGACAGGAAGGCGAAGCTGCAAAAGAAATCGCATCGAAGCGTGAAGCAGCACAGGAAACTGTTCTGAATCAGATCATGCAGGACGCTGGAAG
>CAZUJO010000014.1:0-2033 GCA_964619995.1 uncultured Leptospiraceae bacterium | reverse complement strand
AACAATGATCAGTATTCCGGAGGTTCCACCACCGAAGATGCGGGAAGCGTGAAGCTGAACTCTGAAAAAGAGATCCAGCAGCGCTACAACAAGCTCGAACTGGTCGTTCTGAAAAACGGAGAACAAATCCGCGGCGCGGTCATTGCTCAAACAGAAAATTCCATCGTCGTCCACTCACCGGAAGGCGTGAAGAAGATCCCGAGAGCGGACCTGAACTACCAGGAGCCTCTGTTCTAAGACGCTGAAAAAAAGCTCTCCACGAGCTTTATTTTCTCGAAAGCGCCCCGGCCGGGGCGCTTTTTGTTTTTATGGAAGATCTGTCCGCAGTTTACGCCATGATGCGGCCCCGAAAGGTCTGCGTTTGCCGGTCCGTCACGGAGTCGGAAATCCGCGAATCGGTGCGGTCGGGCCATAAGACCTTCGAAGCGGTGCAGATGGAAACGGACTGTTCGACCGGCTGCGGCACATGTGAATCGCAGGTGCGATCCATCATTGAAAGCGAACTGAAAGGGTCGTAGTTCTGCAAAAATAGTTCCCCTGGCACAGGCCCCGGCAGAATCAGACTATGTTCTCACTGCAATGGTCGGACTTGATTCGCGCAGGCGGCGCAACGCTTTTTGTGCTGCTTTTTTGTTTTCTTGCGACGTGCATTCTTATTATAGAACGGTTTGCGTATTTTCGCGCCCGCATGCGTGAGACGCGCGCCGTCCTCGATCAGCTCAAAGCCCAGGAAGGCGCCGCTGCATTGCCGCGTGACAGCTACCGAATGGTGCAGTCCCCGGTCACTTCCGTGCTTTACGATATTTACCCGCATGCCGGCACTCCGCTTTTTGAAGAAGTGAAAAGCCGCGCGATCGCCGAAACGCTTCCCTCCATCGAACGTTATTTGAACATCCTTGCGACTCTCGGAACAGTCAGTCCGTACATCGGTCTTCTGGGCACTGTGTTCGGAATCATCCGGGCGTTTGCGAGCCTGGGCAGCGGCCCGCAGGCAGATGCAGCCATGTCCGGCCTGAATGCAGGCATTGCGGAATCTCTCGTGGCAACTGCGGCAGGACTTTTTGTGGCGATCCCGGCGACTATCTCCTTTAACGGGTTCCGCCGCTCGGCCGATTCTCTCATCCTTCAAATTGAAATTGCATCGTCGCGGCTGCGCACCCTCCTGGAAAAGGGACGTTAGACGCTTTCGGAGCGGGCATTATGGTTTATTATCGCGCACGGCGTTCGCAGCTCTTTTCCGGAATCAACATTGTTCCGTTTACGGACGTGGTTCTGGTGCTTCTGATTGTATTCATGATTTCCGCTCCTGGCCTGCTCAATACGGCTCTCAACATCCGGCTTCCCGGTTCCACACAGGCGAGCAAAAGGTCCGATACGAAGATCACGGTTGCGCTCGATGCCGAAGGAAAGATCTATATCAACGGTGAGGTCGTGGCCCGTGAGAAGGTGCAGGAAAGGGTGAAAGAGCTTTCCAAAGGCGAAGCCGGAAGCGAGATTCTTCTGAATGCAGATATCAAAGCGCATCATGGGGAAGTCGTCGAGCTCCTGGATCTTCTCAGGCAGGCCGGCGGAAGCAACGTATTCATCGGAACCGTAAGAAAATAGGTGTTCACGAAAACCAAAAATCTGCCGGAGTTGTTGTCCGTTCTGGCATTTCTCCTGCCGCTGCCGCTCTTCTTTCCCCTGACGCCCCAGGGTACGTTTGTTGCGCTCGGATCTCTGTTTGAGGCGGCTCTTTCAGGAGCCGTGTCGGCGCTGCTGGCAAGGGGGCAGATCCACCCGATGCAGCGCAAGAAGGCCGAGTACCTGATTCGGTCGCTCGGTCTGCCGCTTACCATCGTGTGCTTTTCGGCAGGCGGCGTTATGCCGTTAGGCGGCATTCTACGCCTGTTTCTCGCATCCGCGCACCTCGCTCTCTTTTCTGTGAAACGATCGCTTTCGCTGCTCGCGTTTTTCGCAGCCGGGACCGTTCTCTTTGCCGTGGCCCGCTCTTTTCCGGAATTTCCCTATCTCGAGATACCGCATCTCTACGC
>CAZUJO010000013.1:3574-21073 GCA_964619995.1 uncultured Leptospiraceae bacterium | reverse complement strand
GAACCGCCGATTTTTTCAATTTCGCGGGCAGCGGCAAAGTAGGTGTGAACGTTCGCTCCGCGGAAACCATAGATGGCCTGCTTCGGATCACCTACGACATAGAAGAACTTGTCACTGCTTTCCAGAAAAAGCCGGCGGAAGACTTCCCATTGAACCGGGTCTGTATCCTGAAACTCGTCGACGACCGCAGCATCGTAGCGATCCCGTATCTGCCTTATGACCGCATCATTCAAGGAGGATCGAACTCTTACGAGCATGTCCTCATAGCTGACAAGAGATCGCTCTTCCTTGTAGTCGCGCACGGCGGAAAGGACCTCGAAGATTGTGTTCCGCTGCAAAGATTTTGATGCCAGATCGAGCACCGTTGCAAGGTCCGCACAACGCCGTGAGAAATTTTGCAGCTCTTGATTTCTCGAGTTTTCAAGTTTTTCGCCGCATTTGCCGCAGGACGCTGCGAATGCCGACAGGTCATGCGCGTCTCGCGACACGGCGGCCAGCACATCCTGTTCGCCCTTGAGTTTTGACACCCGCATCAAGCTCGCAGCGTCGCTGGCAAGCTGGCGGGCAGCGGCCTTCCACTCTTGAATTGAGGCTTCTGTGATCGCAGGCGCATTTTCAGGAAGAATGCGATCCCCTTCCCGGTGGCGCCCCGCGATCTCTGCCACTGTTTTTTCCCAGCTACTTGCGTCCTCTCTTCGATTGAAGTCCGGGTAGCCGGACAGGCGCAGCACCTCCGCAAGGCTGGCGCCAAAACGCGACGGCCAGCGGCGCACAACATCCCGCAGGACCCGGTCGCGAAGAAAGCGGTCATCGATCAGGCTCGAACGCAGACTGAGTCCCATCTCAAACGCGAACGATCCAAGTATCTGGTTGCAGAATCCGTGAATCGTTTGAATGGACAGATGGTCAAACTGCGCGAGCGCTTCGCGGATCGATTCGCTCTGTACCTGCCGCTTTGCGAGCGTTGCCCGCAGTTTCGTCCGCAACTCTGCAGTGGCCTTCTCGGTAAACGTAACCACAAGGATCCGCTCTGGACGAATTCCTTCTTCGATGAAAGAAACAACGTCCTCCTGGATCTGGTACGTTTTGCCCGTGCCGGCCGACGCTTCGCGGATCATGAGGCGTTTCATGGCTTACTCCCCAGAAAATGACCGAGGCGGATCTCGGCAAGAGAGGCCGCTCGTTTTGTAATGACCGGATCGGAAAGGGCCGCCAGCTTCGACCAGGTAAACGGTCCTTTGTCCGGATCATCCACGAGAGCCGTGAGCAATTCCATATAACGTTCGTCTGGATCGCCGCCGTCATCTTCAAACTCAGGCAGTCCTGCTTCATCAATCAGCTCCAGCGGCACAAATTCCATATCGCCGGTTGTGTACCCCTCCAGCAGACTGCGGAGAATGCGCGCTGCTCTGTCTGGATCGAGCAGCGGGAATCGCATATCTAGCCAGGCGTCGACCTTCCGATCGCTTGCGGCGGGTACCATAAGACGCAGGGCCGACTGCTTCTTCAACCAGACGGTTCGGCAAAGGTACAGAACGTACGGATAGAGCAGCTTTCGCTTCGCTTTCGAATGCGATGGAAACAGAATCTCGAATTCCATTCCCGATTCGCGCGTAAACTCACATTCGCCTGAAATTGCCGCGCCATCCATCTCAAAACCTTCGAGCACCGTCGGGGTCCAGGGACCGCCCGTCGGCACGGCCCACAGGTCAGGCTTGATCTTGCCTAGAAGATCATGTCTCTGCACCTCGCCAAAAGCCCCGCGCGGCACGCGAAGGACGCGTTCTTCAGCGGCGTAGATGCGGTCCAGTGTTTCCTCCGGCCTTGCTCCGGTCCGGAAATACTCGGAAATCATCTCGCGCCAGATGCGCGGATACTGCCAGGTCTGGATGTACACGGGCTCACAATCGTCTAACGTCACGTCAGCACGGTCGTCATCTTTCAATCCGCAGAGATCCGCGAGGACACAGCCGGCCGGGTCTTCAAGATAGCGCGCCAGATCCAGGACATTCACCCTGCGAATTCTTGACGGAGCCGGCCTGGGACTGTGGCGCCGGCGGCTAATCTGTTCCGCGACGAAATCCTTCTGTCCTTGAGAAAGGGCGGCCCCCGCCGAAACAGATTCAAGCACTGCAATCATGCTTTCCGGCGGAGCCACAAAGCCGCTTTCAGAAGAGGCATGAATCGCGACCACGCGGCGGCTGACAGAAATGCCGGCCGATTCCGCAAGTTCAAGGAACTCCTGCACGGTCGAGCAGGGTTTAAACTCCGCGTCCTTCTGAATGTCTTTGCAATTATATGTAATGATCAAGTGTTCTCTGGCGGACAGGGAGGCCTCAAGAAAAAGAAGCCGGTTCGCATCGGGAAGCGATACGTCCGTGGGCATTGGGGAAAGATTGCGCAGATTGAGGGTGGATTCGTCCGCCTTTCCCGGGAAACTCCCTTCCTCCATTCCGGCAATGTAGACCACGCGAAACGGAATCGGCCTCATGGGCTGCAGGGCGGAGATGGTCACCCCTCCCGCAAGATAATCGCCCCGGCTCGCGCTCAGACCCTGGGCGGATGCAAGAACGATTTCGCGGAGCAAATCCGCCGGCAGCTCCACACGCAGGCGGGCCAAACGCGCCAGGGTTGAGTCGACGGAACTTTGAATGCGCCGCTCATGAGGAAATCCCGCCGGAATTGCGAGATTCTTTTCTGTAAGATCCCTGAGAACCCGCGGCAGTTCGAAAGTCTGGCTCACGCGCAGCTGCTCGATGTCGGCCGCAAGGCCGCTTAACGTCATAGAAAGGATGCCCGCGTCTCTCTCCTCCGCAAATGGATCTTGAAACGGGACGACTCCCTGGTAGTCGCCGTCCTCCATCTGCATCACAAAACCGAGGCGGTATCGACGCAGACCGGCAAGAAAACTGTACGGGTCTTCCGGATTCCAGCCATGATGGACGGCGAGGCGGTCAATGAGGGAAGACCAGTCTGCCACGGTTTTCTCAGATAGACCGTGTGCCTGCTGAAAGCAGGGATTTCGCAGCACGGCAAAAACCTGGCTGCGGCGGAATTCACCGTCCATGAGATCCAGAAGGCTTTCGAGCCCCGCAGCGTACACGCTTGCATCGCCGGATTGAAAGTCAGTAATACTGAAGGGGATCCGCGGCCTTCCATGCATATCGGTATCCCGCTCGAAAACGCTCTCAAGCGCCGGACGGTAGCGCGGCATGTCCGGAACCAGGACTGCAATGTCGGTTAACGTTAACCCTGGATCCTGTCTCATGCGCTCGACGATATCAAGGTAGATCGTTTCGGCTTCACGGTAGATGCCCGGACAACCGATGACTTCCAGAGAAGGCGAATCCTCTTCGGATGCGCCAGGTTCTGCGCCCAGAATCAGGCGCTGCGTGCGTGCGAGCGACGAGCCGCCCTCCGGTAGAACGCGGGCGCCCATCCAGTGATGGGAGGCCTTGCGCGACTCGCGGAGTTCGCGGATCTGTGCGGCCTGCACACCGAGCCAGGATCGCACCGGCCCTTCGGGCTCGGGAATCGGGGCGTCCAGTGCCGTCCAGCCTGACCCGGAATGCGAAATGAAATCGAGCATGTAGTAGTCGAGCGGGACAAACTCGCTCAGATGGAACAGGATCTTCACATGGAGCCGGGAAATCTGGGAGACGCCGAAGAGCACAAGGTTGGACCCTGCGGAGGATGGCACAGCCGCGCCCTCGAGCGTACGGGCATAGTCTGCGAGGTTCGAAAGCCCTCTCTCCGTCAATTGCCGCTTAACGTTAAAATAGAGCCGGCCCTGCTCCTCAAAAGCCTCGGGGCCGGAGAAGATGCCTTCGGACCAGGCTTCCGTCCATTCGAAGCGATGGTATTCATACTCCTGAAACAGAGACGCAAGCCGCGCCGCGAAATGATAGAGCGCGGCTGAGGTGCATTGCTGCGCATACTCTTTCAACCTTCCGGTTCCCTCGCCCGCGAGCAAGGCCTTCAAAATCGCGAGCGTCACGTCATCCCGCGCGGCGAGATTTCCTGTCTGTCCGGTCAGCTCCCGGATTTTGCCGCGAAGACCTGGCTCCAGGTACAAGAACTCAAAGTTTCCGCAGATTCCCGTCCAGTCCGCAATCCGCATTTCGAGCCACCGCGATACGTTTCGGTTCGGAACGATGACTTTGCGGACCAGCAGGGGATCGCGCTTTCGCCGGTTTTCCTCCGCGATTCGCTCGCAGTACTTGCGCGCAAGCGTCGTGAGATCTCCGGAGAAAAAGAAATTCGACTCAGGCGCGCGACTCATCCTTCATTAGGTAGTTCTGGACGTAGTCTTTTACTGCGTCCGCGAGCGGGGTGACCGGCGTCTGAAACCCGGCGGCCCTCAAAGAATCCATCGGCGCACACGTATAGTACTGGTACTTCGACCGAAGGTGCTCCGGCATTTCCACAAATTCAATCTGCGGTGTTTTGCCGAGCGCCGCAAAGATCGCATTGGCCAGATCGATCCATGTGTTCGCCTGTCCGCTGCCGGCATTGAAGAGGCCGCACACATCAGAATCCAGGCCAAGATACACCGTCATACGGGCCGCATCTTCTACATAGAGGAAATCCCGCTTCTGCTCACCGTCCCTGTAATCGTCGCGGTAACTCTTGAACAACTTGATCTTTCCGTCTGCGAGGATCTGCCGGTACGCCTTCAGAACCACAGACATCATCTCGCCCTTGTGGTATTCGTTCGGGCCGTAAACGTTGAAGTACTTGATGCCGGCAAATGAAGGCTCAAATCTGCGGTCACGGAGCCAGAGATCAAATACATGCTTGGAGTAGCCGTACGGGTTCAGAGGGCGAAGCCGGTCGATTTGATCGATGGAGTCTGCGAAACCATGTTCGCCGTCCCCGTAGGTCGCAGCGCTCGACGCATAAACCATGCGGATGCCTTTCTGTGCGGCGAAGTCAGCCAATCGTATAGAATATTGATAGTTATTGTGCATTAAATAACTCGCGTCCCGCTCTGTGGTTGAGCTGCACGCACCGAGATGGAAGATCACGTTGATGCCGTAAAGGGAATGCGAGCCGGTCTGGAGCGCCGTCAGCAGCTGTTCTTTTTCGAGATAATGCGCGAAAGAGAGCGACCGCAGGTTCATCCATTTTTCAGACGTCCCGAGGTGATCCACGAGCAGAAGATCTTTGCGGCCGCGGCGGTTCAGCTCGCGCACGACAGCGCTTCCGATTAAGCCCGCAGCCCCGGTAACCAGAATCATGCCTGGATGAAAATGACCCCGCGCCCTGCGGTCAACCGAAAAGACTTTTTTCGATTGCGCGGGAACCGCATGAGTCCAGCGTGAAAAGTCGGAGCCGTGACGGTGAGCGCGATTGACATTGACGCAGTCTTTTCCGGGGACCGGAGGATGCTTGCGCGCGCGATCACGCTCGTAGAAAGCACTCGTCCTGAAGACGAAGCCGCTTCAGAAGAACTTCTTCACAGCATCCTCGCAAAACCCAGGCCGTCGCTGCGCATCGGCATCAGCGGTTCGCCGGGCGCTGGAAAATCGACCTTTATCGAAGCCTTTGGAATGAAGTGCATCGAGGCCGGACACCGCGTCGCGGTTCTTGCAGTGGATCCGAGCTCCAGCATCACCGGGGGTTCGATTCTCGGCGACAAGACGCGCATGTCCCGTCTGACCGCGCATCAGGATGCGTTCATCCGTCCGAGTCCGTCCGGCGGATCGCTTGGCGGCGTAAACAAGAGAACGCGCGAGGTGATGTGGCTCGTGGAAGCGGCGGGGTTCGATCGAATCCTGGTCGAGACGGTCGGCGTGGGTCAGTCCGAAGTCGATGCGGCAAACATGACGGACTTTTATCTTTTGATTCAGCTTCCGAACGCAGGCGATGAATTGCAGGGGATTAAGAAAGGCATTCTCGAACTGGCGGACTGCATTTTCGTAAACAAGTCCGACATTGATCCTGCCCTGGCAGAAAAGGCGCGGTCAGAGCTGTACTCTGCGCTGCATTTTCAGAGACCGCGGACGACCGGGTGGCAGATTCCCGTGATTTCAGGAAGCGCGGCCACAGGCAAGGGCCTCGATGAATTACTAAAGATCATTAAAGATTTTGAGGATCACCAGGCGAAATCGGACTGGGCGGCTTTTCGTGCTCGGAGGTCAGGCCAGTTAAAGGAATGGATGCACGACCGCATTCGCGACCGACTGATTGCAAGCTTCTACGCGCATCCCGTAGTCGCAGCCAATCTGCCCGGGCTTGAAGAAGCAGTAGCATCAGGGCGGCTCACGGCCAGGGAAGCGATGCAAAAACTATTTGACGAATACCGATTGCCGGCCTCTCATTAGGCGCCTTCTGGAGTGCCTGATGCAGAAACTGTCTTTCCTATTACTTTTCGTTCTTGGCGCCGCCTGTTCGCGGCCGCCTTCAGGGCGTTTGATTGTAGAAACCGCTCCGGTCCAGGCGAAGATTGGCGCCTTTGAGGTACAACTCAAGCCAGAAGGTCTCGTCTTCGTCTCGGGCGGAAAGCCGTTCTGGGCAACCCCGGCCGGAAAGAGCTTCATCAATGCAGGCCACGGCCAGGAAACCGTTCAGGAATCGCGGGGCTCGTTCCGCATCAAAGATAAACTGACCGCGCTCTGCACAGATCAGTTCATCAAGTCAACGGATGTAAAGGCAGATCGAATTGTAATTCGCGGAGAACTCGCATGCACGGGCCCGGAAGCGCGCGTGCCATACCAGCTGACATTTTCCGGAGCTGGCAGCCAGATCCGATTCGAAGCGCGTATCGACAGTCATGAAATAGAAATGAATCGAACCTTCCTCACGCTCGAATCGCAGCGGGACGAAGGCTTTTTTGGTTTTGGCGAGCAGTTCACGTACTTCGATTTGAAGGGCCGCGAAGTTCCGCTGATCACGCAGGAACAGGGGATCGGCCGCGGCGCTCAGCCAATCACGTTAGGCGCCAATCTGACGGCCGGAGCCGGCGGAGACTGGCATACAACATACATCGGAGTGCCCTATTTCATTACGAGCCTGGGCCGCTCTCTTTTTCTCGAGAACTATGAATACTCTATCTTTGATCTTCGCGCAACGGATCGATTCACAGTCGAAGTGTTTTCGTCGGTAATGACAGGAAGAATCCCGACACCAGGAAGTCCACTCGAGCTGATCGAACAGTACACGCAGTTTGCGGGCCGCATGCGCCCCCTTCCCGACTGGATCCATCGGGGCGCCGTGATCGGCCTGCAGGGCGGCACGGATGAAGTCAAGAAGGCCATTGCTGAACTGGACGGCCAGAAGACGCCGATTGCTGCGTTCTGGCTGCAGGACTGGGTCGGCCAGAGGACTACGAATTTCGGCAAGCAGCTGTGGTGGAACTGGGAACTTGACCGCGACCGTTATGCGGGATGGGATGCTCTCGCCGCGGATCTCAAAAAACGCGACGTGCGAATCATGACGTACATCAACCCCTTTATCGCGGACGTCGCGGAGAAAAAGCAGAACGTCAGGCGGAATCTATTCAAAGAGGCATCCGAAAAAGGCTATTTGATCCGCCACCCGGACGGCTCGCCCTACCTCATCCTGAACACCGATTTCTCTGCGGCAATGATCGACCTCACAAATCCAGACGCGCGGCGCTGGATCAAAGAGATCATCAAGACAGAAATGATCAACATTGGTTCTTCGGGCTGGATGGCCGACTTCGGCGAAGCCCTTCCGTTTGACGCAAAGCTCTTCTCGGGCGAGCCGGCATCATCGTATCACAACCGCTATCCGGAAGAATGGGCAGCCGTAAACCGTGAAGCGCTGCAGGAAGCAGGCAAGACGGACCATGTCTTTTTCTGCCGCTCCGGCTTCACGCGAAGCCCTTCGCAGGCAACGCTGTTCTGGCTGGGCGACCAGCTCGTCAGCTGGGATGAATACGACGGCATTAAGTCATCCGTGACCGGCCTTCTTACCGGAGGAATTTCCGGCTTTGCGCTGAACCATTCGGATATCGGCGGTTATACGACCATCAACAACCCTCTGAAAAACTACCACCGCTCAAAGGAATTATTCCAGCGCTGGGTGGAGCTCAATGCGTTCACGACCGTGTTCCGCACGCACGAAGGAAACCGCCCCGAGGAAAACCACCAGTTCAACTCGGACCAGGAAACCCTGCAGCATTTCGCGCGGTTCGCGAAAATCCACGAAGCCTGGTTCGACTACAGAAAGAAGTTAATGGAAGAAGCGTCCACGCGCGGATGGCCCGTCAATCGGCATCTGTACATTCACTATCCGGACGATCCAGAAGTCCGGGGAATTCGCTACGAAGAGTTTCTCGTCGGCTCTGATTTGCTCGTGGCTCCTGTTCTCGATCCGGGAGCGCGCACAGTCTCTGTTTACCTGCCGAAGGGTGAATGGGTGCACCTGTGGACCGGCGATACGAAGGGCTCGACCGATCACGGTGTGCGCATAACGGTAGACGCGCCCATCGGAAAGCCAGCCGTCTTCGTCAAGAAAGGATCTGCCGCCGGTGAAGCATTCCGCAAAGAACTCGCGGTGAAGGGACTCCTGTGATGCTCGAAAAGCTTTCGCCCATTCAGATCATCCGATCCGCCATAGGAGCTCTGCTCCTTGCCGCCGGCGTCTTTCTGGGTTACAGAACGTTCACAAAAGCGAATGAAATCATAGATGAGCCGACGCAGCTTTCTGCATGGCTTGAGCTTCGCGCATCCGTGCATCCCCCGAAACAGGAAGAGAAATCTTCGCTGCTCGAATTCAAACCTCAGATGTCCCTCGTCCGCGATGAGCAAATTTATGTGCTCGGCGGCTATCTGACTTTATTCATCGCCGCGCTCTTTCTTCTTGTGGCGGCGAAAATTGCCGCAGCGTTCATCACAGCTGGCTCTAAGATTTTGTCTTCGTCGCTTGAAATTGAACGCAAAAACGACAACGAAGCTCGTTAATCTCCCAACACAACAGGGAGAAATCCGAATGAGATTCACGTTCGTTCTGCTCTGCGGCCTGCTCATCGCCGGCGCAGCGGTTTTCGCAGAGAATACAAAATGTAAGGACCAGCTTGAGAAGGTCTGCCCGGGCAACGGCGGCGACAGCGCCAAACTGAGCCTGTGCCTGAAAGATCAGTCGAAGGTTGCCCAGCTTTCGCCTGACTGCCGGCCCCGCCGCGTCGACATTCCCGCGATTCGCGCGAAATGCGCCGCAGAAATCAAGTCATGCCCCAATGCAGAGAATGACGGCCAGATGTATATGTGCGTCCGGCGTCAGATCAACGCAAACCCCGCAGCTGTTTCTGCTGCGTGCAAAGCGCAGATGAACTGAGATCGTTTTTCTCGCTGCAAAGCCTGACCGCGGCCGTCGAAAGACGGCCTTACTCTGCAAAAACAATCGTCTTCGTGCTCAGGCTTTCCCGATCCGTTCAATCTCCTTCTGGATAGCTGAAGGTTCGGGATTCCGTGAAACCAGCTCGCCGAAGAGGCTGATGCGTCTCTTTAAGATCCCAAAAGCCTCATCAAATGCGCGGCGAATCTCGTCTTCGCTTCCCTGCACATGGGAAGGGTCATCGAGCCCCCAGTGAGCCTGTCTTGGCATGCCGGGAAAAACAGGACATGCTTCCGCCATGTCCTTGAGCGCGCTTCCGCAAAGAGTGAAAACGAAATCAATGGAGTCTTTCTGTTCAATGAACGGGTCCCACGATTTTGAATAGAGATTCTCCGTCGCGATTCCGGCCTTCTGCAGAGTTGCCACCGCCCGCGGATGTACGCCGCGCGAAGAAGGGAACTTCGCAGGATCCGGCTTTGAGCCAGCGCTGTGCGCTTCCACGAGATCTCCGAGCAGATGATTTGTGAGCGCCTCCGCCATCTGGCTGCGGCAGGAGTTGCCTGTGCAGAGATAAAGAATTTTCAATTTCGCCATATTGTTGTTTCCTTGTAAAAGTGAAGCGTTCGTCCAAATCCGATCCCTTTCAGGTAGCCCGAGCGCTTGCCGATCCTGCGCGGGCCCGCATTCTCAGGATGATCAGCGATCACAGTTCCCGCGTTCACAGCCATTGCGCCGACGGTTCTCCCGGTCCGGTGAAAGGAATTTGCGTCTGCGACTTGAAAGAGTCCCTTGGAATGATCCAATCCCGTGTTTCGTACCACATACGCGAGCTCAAGGCCGCAGGACTGATTGAAGAAGAGACTCACGGAAAATGGAACTACTACCGCATTCGACCATCCACGCTGAAATCGTATCTGACTTCAGTGAGGCGCGAATTTAAGATTTGAGTCAAATCAAAATTCATTGATTTAATGACAAAACGAAGAAATCTGCCCCATGCGCTCGCTTGCGGCTGAATTCATTGGAACGTTTGCCATTGTGTTTTTTGGAACGGGCGCGGCAGGCGTGGAGGACCTTCGACCCGTCCTGGGGAATGCGGGCGTCTGCGCCGTGTTCGGACTTACTGTAGCCGCGATGATCTATGCGCTCGGTGAAATTTCCGGCGCTCACTTCAATCCAGCAGTATCGTTTGGTTTCTGGCTGGCGGGCCGCATGAGCGCCGCCGCCGCGCTCCGGTATTCCGCAGTCCAGTTCCTCGGAGCAGCCGGCGCGTCGCTGCTTCTGCGGGCCATCCTGCCTGGCGCGCATTCAGGCTCTACTCATCCGCTCACAGCGGATTTGGCAGGTATTCTGCAATCGTTGATTCTCGAGGCAATTCTGACTTTCTTTTTGATGTTCGTAATCCTTCGCGTATCGACGGGAAGCAAAGAGAAGGGAATCACAGCGGGTCTCGCCATCGGATTTACAGTGGCCCTTTGCGCGCTCATGGGCGGGCCGATCTCCGGCGCTTCCATGAATCCCGCGCGCTCCTTCGGTCCGGCTCTCGCGCGGCTCGATTTTGGAGACTTCTGGATCTACATAGTCGGTCCCCTGTCGGGAGCTGCTTTCGCGGCGCTGACGGAGCGAATCTTCACTTCGCGGGAAGAGAACCGCTGACTTCCGCCCCTTCGCCGGCCTGCCCGAGCACTTCTCGCGCGCGGGCGAGCGCTTCATCAATGTTCCCGAGAACATTCTTCTCCCCGAACAGGTCCAGCATTCCGGCCTTCTGCATGGCGAATAACGGCTGCGAATGCACGCCCGACAAAACCACCAGCGTGCCTCTGTTCATGGACTGGGAACGAACCTGCTTGAGAACATGCATGCCCGTTGAGTCGATGGCAGGAACGTTTCGCATGCGAATGATCAACACGCGGGGCGGCACGGCCTCGGCCGACACAGCCTCTTCGAACTTGTAAGCGGCGCCGAAAAAGAATGGGCCGTTGATCTCAAACACCCGCACTCCGTCCGGCACTTCGCGCTTCTGAATCGAAAGTGGATCGTCTTTGTCTTCCGGCTGATCTTCGAATTCCCGCTCAAAGAGCGATACGTTGGTCACAGATGCCATGCGGCTCATGAAGAGAAACGCGGAAAGAACGAGTCCCACTTCAATCGCCACGGTCAGATCGACGAGGACTGTCAGCGAAAACGTGATGAGCAGCACCGACACATCGCTGCGCGGACTTTTTAGGAGAGCGACAAACGTGCGCCACTCGCTCATGTTATAGGAAACAACGACCAGAATCGCTCCGAGCGCAGCCATGGGAATGAGCTTCGCAAACGGCGCAAACACGAGCATGATCAGAAGCAAGGTCAGAGCGTGAACCATTCCTGCGATCGGAGTCCGGGCGCCGGCTTTGATGTTTGTGGCGGTCCGCGCAATCGCGCCCGTCGCCGGGATTCCTCCAAAAATCGGCGAAAGGAGATTGGCGATTCCGTTGGCGACGAGCTCCATATTGGAACGGTGCTTCCCGCCGATCATACCATCGGCGACGACTGCCGATAGAAGCGCTTCAATTCCGCCGAGCATGGCAATCGTAAACGCGGGCTGCACAAGATCGCGCAGAGTTTCAAACGAAAGAGATGGAAGCGACGGCGCCGGAAGAGAAGACGGAATGGAGCCAAACCGCGTGCCGATCGTTTCCACGGGAAGGTTAAAAATACTTACGATCGCAGTCGATCCGATGAGAACCACAAGCGACGCTGGAACCAGCTTAACCCACCTCGTCCAGAAGATGAGAACGACGAGACATCCCGCGGAAATCGCGGCCGCATAGTAGTTGATCGAAGCAATATGGGCCGCGTACGAAATGACCTTTGCGAAAAAATCAGCGGGCACTTTGTCCATGGTAAGACCGAGAACGTCGCGGATTTGCGCGGAGAAGATGATGACTGCAATGCCGCTTGTAAACCCGACGATGACGGGATGAGGAATGAACTTGATCGCAGAACCAAATCGAGCGAGCCCCATGATGATGAGTAGAACGCCGGCCATGAGCGTTGCCGTCGCAAGACCCGGGTAGCCGTATTTCTCTACAATCGCGTATACGATGACGACGAATGCGCCCGTGGGACCGCCGATTTGAACGCGGCTTCCGCCGAGAAAGGAAATAATGAAACCGGCGACGATGGCCGTATAGAGTCCGCGCTCAGGCGAAACACCGCTCGCAATGGCGAATGCGATCGCAAGCGGCAGCGCCACGACGCCCACCACCAGGCCGGCCGTCGCATCGCGCAGAGCCTGCGCGATCGTGGTTTCCTGGATGGTGGAAAAGAACTTGGGACGAAGCATTATCTGCTGCGCAGCTTCGCGAGCAGACGAACGATTTCAATGTACAGCCATACGAGCGTCACCATGAGACCGAATGCAGCATACCACTCCATGAACTTCGGCGATCCGCTGGCAACCCCGCCTTCGATGAAGTCGAAGTCGAGCACGAGGTTGAGTGCGGCGATCACGATGACAAATACGCTGAACCCGATTCCGATGAGGCCGCTTTCATGCACGTATGGAATCCGGATTCCGGCGAAGCTCAATAGAAACGAAACCAGATAGAACAGAGCGATGCCGCCGGTGGCCGCCGCAATTCCGAGACGGAAGTTCTGCGTCACTTTGATCATGCCGGTTTTGTATACGAACAGGAGCGCGAACATCACGGTGAAAGTGAGTCCAACGGCCTGAATCACAATGCCCGGATATCTGTGTTCCATGAGAGCGGAAAAGCCGCCCAGAAAAAGGCCTTCGAGAAGCGAATAGATCGGAGCGCTCACGGGCGACCAGGCGGGCTTGAAGCTCGTGACGAGACCTACGACGAAACCGCCGGCAGCTCCCCCGACGGCCAGCATGAGGCTGATCTGAGTATTGCCGGCGAAATACTGGCTCCACCCATAGAATGCTGTCGCAAGACACAATCCGAGCAGGATGAGGGTCTTGTTTACGGCCCCCTGCAGGGTCATGGATTCGCTCGCCGAGGCCATGCCTCCGTAAGCCTGGAAGGTTCGGTCGTTCAACGCGGGATTTCCCGTTCGCATAAATACTCCTGTGGCGCGCGCACGCCTTCCGAAAAGGTGGCACATCACCGGGCCTTTTCAAGCAGAAATCGCATCCGCGGGGCGGAAGGGCGGTTTTTTGCGCCAGAATCGGCCGATAATAGAGCATCCATGTCCGAGATCGTTTCTGTCATTAACTACAAAGGCGGCGTTGGGAAGACGACGCTGACGCTCCAGATCGGCGTGGGTCTCGTGACCCTCTTCCAGAAGCGCATTTTGCTCGTGGATCTCGATCCACAGTGCAGCCTTTCGCTTTCGACGGTGGACGAGCACTACTGGGCCGACCGGGTTGAGAAGCAGGGTTCGATTCGCGATGTGATCCAATCCTTCTACGACTCCGACAAACCAGAAATCAACCCGGACTGGATCATCGAAAACGCGCTCGACCGGGCCTGGGACAGCATGCCGGGCAAACTGCCGGGACTCGATCTGCTCCCGGGACACCTGGATCTGCCGGACTATGAAATGAAGCTGGTGGCAAAGAAGCCCGGCCACATGAACGCGGAAGAGTATCAGCTCAAACGTTATATGATCTTGAAAGAGGCCATTGCAAAGGTCCGCAAGAAATACGACATGGTCCTTTTTGACTGCCCGCCGAACATCTACATGGTAGCGCGCAACGCAATCATCGCAAGCGATTACTTCCTGGTCCCCACCATTCCTGATTTCATTTCCTGCTACGGCATTCCTTTCATCCTGGAACACATCAAAGCGATGCAGGAAGAAGTGCGCGAACGCGGCGGCCATACCGAGGCGAAGTTTCTCGGCATTGTGCGAAATCGCGTACGGCAGGCGGGATCGCATCTGGTCAAAGAGCACGACGAGCATTCGCAGAAACTGCGAGAGCGTTACGAAGGCGCGCTCTTTGAGGCGATGATCATTGACCGCATCGGCGTTGCGGAGCTGCTGGGGAGCCGCGAAAATATTTACACGGCAAAGAACGAACGCTCTACCGAAATCAAGAAAGACTTCACACACCTCGTCAAAGAAGTGCTCAGCCGCATGGGTAAAGACTGACCCTCACCTTCCCGTCTGCGGCGGTTTTTCCGCCGGCGTTTCATTCGAGGCGGACTCAAGTGGAAAGAAAGAGAGACCGATCCGGTTGCGTTCCGGATCCATAATGTACAGCGTGTAGTCGCTCATATAAACGACCGGGACTTTGTGCTGCGCAAGCCGCTCAATCCAGGATGAAAACTCGCTGTGATGAATCTGCAGAGCGACAAGATAGATTCCCGGAGGTCGGTCGTGAAATCCGCCGGCCGGCGAGTAGGCGCTCCGATCCGAACGCTCAATCATGAGAATCGATCCGTCGAGATCGAGCCAGATCGACCGGATTCCCGCATCATCCTTGTTTTCCTTCAGCAGCTTCAGCCCCAGAACGTCTTCGTAGAATCGCGCAAGCCCCGGAACGTCGCGGGCCGTAATGGCGATGTGGTGGACTTTCATGACTCTACCGCCGCGATCAAATTCTGAATCATTCGGTAGGTCATTCCCCAGATCCGATAGCCGTTGTATTCAATGCACGACATGCGCACAGTCCGATTGTCGTAGTGATTGTCGAAGGTCGTATGACGGGACGTATCGAGAACCAGATCGACCGGGATCCACACCGTCGCCGCCACTTCGTCTGCCGCATGGACGGTTTCGGCGTTTCCATCCCAGAAGAATACAAAAGGAAATACAACCATCTCGAGGCGGCTTCCGCGTGCCGATGCCTGAATCTCCTGGACTGCTGCGACGAAATGGCGCTCCTCCAGAAATATGCCGACCTCTTCGAGAGTTTCCCGGCGCGCCGCCGCAAGAGGGCTTTCGTCTTCCGGGTCTACGCGGCCCCCGGGAAACGCCATGTGGCCGCTCCAGGGATCGCCTTCGTGCCTGGTCCGCTGAATAAAGAGCATGCGGAGCTCTTCGTCAAACTCGCGCAGAATCACCGCAACGGCGGCCTGTTTGTAATGCGCGGGAAGTTTGAGTTGTGCTGCAGAATGAGCACGAAGTTTTTCGAGGAGTTCTTGCCGTCCCATTCACGGCCATCCTGCGCGCGGCGGCGCCGCCGGAACAGTAGAAACTTCGGCAGGTCAGGAATCGCCGCGGCGGGCGTACTTGCGCAGGTCTTCGGACTCGTCAGAGTTCTCGCTCTCTTCGACATCTGGCTGACCGGGCAGGATTCGGAACCGCGCTTCATCCACCACTTTCGCATGCTGCGCGATCTTGAGAATGTAGTCCCCTGGCCGGAGCGGTTCATAACGCTGCTGGATGATTCCTACATGTCCCTGACGGACCACGTCGACGTGTCGAATGTCCACTTCCACGGGTTCCGGCGTCAGATTATTTTCGTACAGGGAGACAAGGAATTCACCGCGCATATACGGTCCCTCTTCCATTCTGTAAATCCACCAGATCGTCTCATAGTCATAGAAATACAGGTTCTCGCGCCCGAGGCGGAATTCTGTTTCTGTCAGCAGAGTCTTCTCCAGCGCGTCAGAATCCCTCCGGTCGACCGCTGAAAATCCAAACTCGCCCCGGATAGTCTGGTTGCATTGCAGAAGGCCGGACACAAGCAGCAGAATCAGACTGAGTGATCGCATAACGTTACAGCTGAACTTCCTGGCTCAATTCAAGGATCACCTGGGACTGCCAGCGCTGCAGTGCGAATATCTTCGAGAGCGCGTAGATCTGCATCTCTCGGGACGGATACTCAGTCTTGATGTTGTTGACCAGAGCGGCAACGCAGTCCGGCTGTTTCAGGCCGCGGGCAAGCATCTTGCGAATCGCGCCGTCGGTTCCGCCGTAGCGCTTCCTGTACGAACGGATCACAAAGTCGGCTGCGGTGCTGTTGGACTCGGAATAGGTGTAGAGCGAGTCCTGAATGCGCTTCAGAACTTGAGAGCCGCCTGCGTCGCCGAATGTGTCGTAGAAAATGTTTCCAATCTTTTCGCGGTACGCTCTTGCGGCGCGTTCATCAAGCGGCGGAGGTTCATCGCGTGGATCCGGTTTGACGGCAGAAGCTTTATCCGCCGGATTCGCGGCAGGCTTGTCGGTTGGTTTGACTGCTGCCGGTTTGTCAATGGGTTTTACGGCAGGCTTGTCCGCAGGTTTTGATGCCACTTCATTGCGCGGCGATGGTTTCTGCGGCTGTATTGCGGGCTGCACTGCAGGCTGCGCCGGACGGATCGGCTGCGTCTGTGGAGTTGTGGGCTGCGAGACGAGGGGCTGGGCCGGACGAACCGGCTGTGCTGGCTGCGCAGGCTGAGTCGGTTTGGCCGGAACGACCGCTGGCGTCACAGGCTGCGACGGCTGAACGTTCGCCGGTCCTGGCAGATCGCGTTTCTTCGCCTGGTCTTCGTACGTAACGGCGGCAAGATCGCCCTGGATTTCTGCCATCGGGAAAGCGGCTTCGCGCTCGAGATCCGAGGGATTCATGCCCCGCATTTTTGCAAATCCATTGAGAGCCGCAGTCCGGAGCTCGCCTGGCGGGTTGTTCTTCCACATGGTCTCAAGGACAGTGCGCGCTTCGTTCTTCTTTGAAGCATCCTGCAAATCAGGAAGCGCCTGAACGGCGCGGAGCTGTGCGGGGCCGTCCTTCTGCGCCATGCTCAGCACGGCTGCATCCGCATCCGGCGAACGCATATCTGCGAGGGCCTTCATGCACGCTTCCGTATTCTGATTCTTTTCAATAGAAGAAACAAGGAGCGGAATCGATGGCGTATAACGTTTCTGCGCGAAATAGCTGATGAGCGGCGGAGTCAAGCCGTCCTTCTGTGCCTGCGCAAGCAGGATGCCGGCGGCGCCTTCCGGATCTTTCTGGAGCAGCCACTGCACGCTGGCCTCGTCCACAAACTGGGGACGGGCCTGCATCTCTTTGAGCACGTAATCGACGGCCGCTGGATCGTCCCAGTTCATGAGCCGTTTGTAGATCTTGCCTTTTGACAACTCATCCTGGAACTGCGGACGACCGGCCGCGGTCAGGACTGCACGACCGCCGTCGGGATCCGGCAGGGCGATCAATGTGTCCAGCGCCTCCTGGAGCATCCCCGGCGGGATGTCGGCGAGGTGACTGAGAATGTCATTGGCGATGCGGCTGGAGTTCGCTCCGCTGCGGCTTGCGTCGCG
>CAZUJO010000013.1:0-3564 GCA_964619995.1 uncultured Leptospiraceae bacterium | reverse complement strand
GGAAGTCACTCCGAGTCTGATAGGGAGCGCAAGCTCCAAGGGCAATGAGGGCCACCAGGGCCAGGGCGCGCAGGTTCATAGCTATTCCTAATATCGGCGATTTGGAATTAGACGAATGGAGGAAAAAAAGGGTCAGTCCCGGATCACGCGGCCGCGGTGGGTGATATCCTTTTCGATGGTAGGCCTGGGAGACCTGGAGAGCAACGGCCGCCGCTCTTTTCGAGCCTGCGGCTTTCCTGGAGAATCGGCCCGCTGTGCGCGGGCCATAGCCTGGGTGCTTACTTGATAGAGAATCGCTATGACCAGAGCCAAAAGAATCAGCTTCATCGAAAGCCCCCAGCGGGCGCCCGGGCGCCCTTACTTGAAGTTCTTCTGTGTCAGAACAATGTCCACCTTTGTGACGTCACCATCTTTCACGGTCAGGTACTTGTTATCGAGCTTGAGATTTTCCTCAAAGCTGGCCTTGATTTCGTAGTACTTGCCCGGAGGAAGGTTCAGGAACCAGAACGAACCGTCCTGAAGCGACTTCATCTTATGAACCTGATTGGTGCCAACAACGGTCGGCATCCAGATCGTCTGTCCTGCCAGAGGGGTTTCAAAGTTTCTCATGAAAACGCGTCCCTGGATGCTTCCGCTTCCTTTGAGCGACGCTACGATGAACTTCTTCACCACATTGTTTCCTTCAACACCCACGGTCTCTTTGATCACCGGATAGTCTTCCGTGATGATCTGAACTTCGTGCACACCGGAAGGAACGTTGTTCACCTCGATCAATGCGACCTGATTGGCCACTTCGGTCGGCGTGCCCTGACGGCTCATGGTATACGTGCCGAGAGGAATGTCTTCATTCGTAGCGGCGCGAAGACCGCTCTGATTCAGCCAGGTGACCGTTGCGGGCATTTCTTTTCCGGAGAACAGCACCTTGATCGTCCGGTCTTTGTCCACGCCGCGCATGCGGCGCATCGTCATCTGCGGATCAGGAGTCTGGGTTCCAGAAAGCACACTGCGTAGAATCGTCGTCGCGAGGATCACCTTGCCGCTTGTTTGCGCTGTTGTTGTGGTCGTAGTCGTTGTAGGCTGCGGTTCCACGTTCGGCGTAAGCGGAGGGTTTGGCTGTGTAGGAGTTACTACATCCGGTTTGTTTGGATCCGGCCGCGGCGGGTTGGTCGTAGTGTTGTTTGTGTTTGTCGTGTTTGTCGTGTTTGTTGTAGTCGTGTTGTTGGTCGGAGTCGTTGTGTTCTGTGCTGGTTCACGACCGGCCAGGAAGATCCCCTTTGCGTTTCCGGAGATCTGCGGATTCTGATCGTGATTGAACTGCTGCTTCGCCATCTGTGCCACGCGGCGCGAAGACCATTCGAACGCTTCGAGAGCCGTTACCGTGCCGTCCTTATTCAAGTCGCCATTTTTGGGATCGAGTCCCTGGGCGAACCAGTAGGTAAACACACCGTGGTTGATGCTGCCGCGGACTTCGATGGACGTTTCGTTTGAATCGCTCGAAGCGATGATTGCTTTGTTCTGGAAATAGAAATTGTCGTCGCCGTTCTGAATCACGGTGCCGTCTGCGCCTTCCGAAACCGGAACATCGCCGACGCCCCTGCGTCCTTTCTTCGCGATCCCGCCGGAGAAGCAGCAATCCATGATGAACGTTACCTGTTTGGACTTGATGCCTTTCAGCCAGCCGTCCAGGTCCTTGTCGGATACGTGCGGACGGTCATACATGACGATGTAGTTTCTGAGACCGTTAGGCGCACTTGAGTCGCGCTGGTAGGTTCCGTGACCGGAGAAGTAAATGGCAACAACGTCATTTACACCCGAGCGCTGCGCAACGCCCTCGAGGGCAGCCTTCACGCGCGTGGCCGTGACCATTGGCCCAAGCAGGACCGTGGCGTCGTCATAGGAACCGTTCGCTTTGAGCGCCTGTTCCATGAGCTTCGCGTCGCTTTCACAGAGCTCAAGCTCTGGAATTCCGGCGGCGTTGCCCTGGTAGTTCGAACCCATCACAACCGCAAACCGTTTGGCATGGGCCGCGCTGAGCGACAGTGTAAGAAGAAGGAGAGTGAGGACCGATTTTTTGAAAGTCATGTTACCCCTGAAGCAATGGACGATGCCAGTGTTTCAAGGTTCTTCCTTTTTTGCGAGAAATTCCTGAATCCTTCCGAAGACCCGGGAACGGAACTCGTCGGCCGAGATCCGGGACAGAGACGACTCCATAAGCGGAATCATTTCATCGATCAGGCGCTTGCATTCAGAGATTTCGGGGCTGCCGGGAGGAAGGCGGGAGGCGATTTCGGACGGGTTCAGGGCTTCGAAGAGGTCAAGGAATCGATCGACCCTGCCCTTCTCGAGAAGCCTGCGCTGTCTGCGCAGGCGGAAGAGCAGGAATTGGGGGTTAACCGGTGATGGAGAAGCTGGCTCCATCGCGTACCGGGGCGCTGGTGCGGACCGGGGACTTGCGGGAGGCTTGATCCCAGGCGTCGCGCAGCTGCTCAAGCAGGCCCACGACTTCTTTAAGGACTTCGCTGTCCTTCTGCACGTTGCCTTCCAGGAGCCGCTTCTTCATATATGCATAGATATTGAAGAGATTCTGCGCAATTTCGCCGCCCTGTTCCATGTTGAGAGAGAGCATCAGCTCAGTCACAATGTCCTGGGCGCGGATGATGTTTGCGTTCACCACGTCGTATTTGCGCGGCGTCATATTCGCCATGGCAATGTTCAGAAAACGGATTGCTCCGTCATACAGCATGACGATGAGTTTCCCCTGCCCTGCTGTCTGGATCTCGGTATCTTTGTATGCCTCGTGGGACTTCTTTGCAGCCATCATAACCTGAAACAAGTATCGGTTGAATCAGAAAAACCTTGAAATCGGATTGGATGGATTTGGATTTTCGAAAGGCATCCCGGGACCCGCGAGTCCCGGGCAAACCAGGGCCTTAACGATCGTCCTCGTCGTCATCGTCATCCGCGCTGGCTGATTCGCCGGATTTTGACCCTTCGCGTTTCTCATCCTTTTCATTTTCGCCGAATTGAATGACCCAGCCGGTGCCGGGCGCGCGAAAGGTGCGCGTCGTGCGGTCAAATCCGCGAACCACGTAGGCCATAAAGCTTACCGTGATGACCAGAAACAGAAGCGCGCTTACCGGGCGGGCGCTTGCAATGGATTCAGAAGGTTCCGCGGACTTTCGCCCCGTCACCATGGAAATCGCGTAGGCCTCCCTGTGTTTGTAGCTTGCGAGAATTACGCCAGCGATGTGAAATGCGGCGGCCGCAATCACGAGAGTCGTAACGACTTCATGAACTTCTTCCAGCGCTTCGCCGAAGAAACCCATGCCCAGTCCCGTTGCGACGGCCAGAAACGCAAAGCCCAGCATGGCCAGGATGGAAACGGAGCTTCCAGGGTTGTGCCCGGCGTAGTACTGACCCGGTCCCTGGAAGACGGATTTGAAGTAATCCAGAATCGCGCGCGGCGAAAAGAAGAGGGTCGAAAACCGAGCGTGTCGGCTTCCCGCAAAACCCCAGAAGATTCTCCATAATAGAAGAATTCCCGCAAGCGCGCCGAACACCATG
>CAZUJO010000012.1:8257-21960 GCA_964619995.1 uncultured Leptospiraceae bacterium | reverse complement strand
GCCCAGAAAAGAAGGGGCGGCTTGTAATAGTTCGGAGTTCCGTCGATGACCGGAACAAAGTACGACTTCGCCTCCAGGCTTTGCTGTACCGTTACCAGGTGCATCACTTCGTCCCCCTGGCCGGGAAAATCCTTCCCGCCAATTCCTGGAGTGAGAAATACGAGGCTCGCCAGAAAAAGCAGCCCTGGGAAAACGATTCGGTTCATGCAGTCTTACTCAAAAAAACAAGAGGCGGATGCGCGGTCGCGCGTTTATTTATCACAGCGTCGAATTCGTACGCAGAATGACAGGGTCAAATTTTGCCCCTCGAAAAGCGGTTGACGGCGCGCATTTTTTTCGGGGGTATGGCCACGATGCCCGATATCAACAATCCGCTCATCGTTCAATCAGACAGGAGCATGCTGCTCGAAGTAGATCATGAGCTCTTTGATGCCTGCCGCGGCGCAATCAGCAGATTCGCTGAACTGGAAAAGAGCCCGGAATACCTGCACACATACCGCATTACTCCGCTTTCTCTCTGGAACGCAGCGTCGAGCGGAATGAGCGCAGAAGAAATCGTTCAAGCCCTTGAGCAGTATTCACGTTATCCGGTGCCGAAGAACGTCATCGCGGAAGTGCGCGAACAAATCTCGCGTTACGGAAAAGTGAAGCTGATCAAAGAGGAGGATGGCACTCTCCTCATTATTTCAAACGAACGCGCATTCCTGAATGAAATCGCAATGCACAGAAATGTGCAGCCGTTCATCGAAGGCAGACGCGGCGACAGTATTATAGTAAAAAAACAATATCGAGGCCATATCAAGCAGGCCCTGATCAAGATCGGCTATCCGGTCGAGGACCTCGCGGGTTACGATGAGGGCGCCAAATACGGCTTCAATTTCCGCGGAACGACTCTTTCGGGAAAGACCTTTGGAATGCGCGACTATCAGCGCAAATCCGTGGAAGTATTCCACGCTTCCGGTTCGCGCGAGGGCGGCTCCGGCGTCATTGTGCTGCCCTGCGGCGCGGGCAAAACCATCGTCGGCATCGGGGTAATGCAGATTGTCGGCGCGCAGACTCTCATTCTCGTAACGAACACACTGTCCATTCGTCAGTGGAAAAACGAAATCCTGGATAAGACAGACATTCCCGAAGAAGACATCGGCGAATACTCGGGTGAAAAGAAGGAAATCAAGCCCATCACGATCGCGACCTACAACATCATCACGCACAGAAAGAAGAAAGACGGAGACTTCACTCACTTCGACATCTTCAGCGCCAACAACTGGGGACTCATTGTGTATGACGAAGTGCATCTGCTTCCGGCGCCTGTATTCCGCATGACGTCAGAACTGCAGGCAAAACGCAGACTCGGGCTCACCGCGACTCTTGTGCGCGAAGATGGTCTCGAAGAAGACGTGTTTTCACTCATCGGGCCCAAGAAGTACGATGTGCCCTGGAAGGATCTCGAGAAGAGTTCATTCATCGCAACGGCAAAGTGCATTGAGATCCGCGTGGACCTCGACGAAGAACTGCGCACACGATACGGTATTGCGGACGACCGCGAAAAATACCGCCTCGCTTCCGAGAATCCGGACAAGATCAAGGTGATTGAGAGGATTCTTGAAGAACACGGACGACAGAACGTTCTGATCATCGGTCAGTATCTTGATCAGCTCGACAAGCTTGCAGCGCACTTCAGCTTTCCTTTGATTACGGGAAAGACTCCGCTGCCGGAGCGCGAAGCTCTCTATGCAGGGTTTCGCACGGGCAAGGTTCCCTGTCTGATTGTTTCGCGCGTCGCGAACTTCTCCATCGACCTTCCCGATGCTGCCGTGGCCATTCAGGTCAGCGGCACGTTTGGATCCCGGCAGGAAGAAGCGCAGCGCCTCGGACGCGTGCTGCGGCCCAAACCGGACGACAACATGGCGTATTTCTATTCGCTTGTCAGCCGTGACACAACAGAAGAACGGTTCGGGCAGAACCGGCAGCTCTTCCTGACAGAACAGGGATACGAGTATCAGATCTTTACGTTTGAGCAGTACAAGGAGCTCAACGGAAAGGCGAAAGAAACGATTCTCAGCCGCTGAGGCCACGACATGATCCCTTCAAATCGAAAGTGGATGGCGCTGGTCGTTCTGTGCCTTGGAGATCTGATGATCGTCCTCGACACAACGATTGTAAACGTTGCGCTCCCATCCATTCAATCAAGCCTTGCTTTCACGGACGCCGCTCTGGTCTGGGTCGTAAACGCATACATGCTCACGTTCGGCGGCTTCCTTCTGCTGGGCGGACGCCTGGGGGATCTCTTTGGGAGGCGAAAGCTGTTCCTGATTGGAGTCACCGTATTCACGTTTGCTTCTGTGGTATGCGGAATTGCGCAGTCACAGATCATGCTTGTGGCCGCGCGCGCATTACAGGGCGCAGGCGGCGCGATTGTTTCGGCGGTCGCTCTTTCGCTTATCATGGATTTGTTCCATGAGCCGGACGAACGCGCGAAAGCCATGGGCGTCTTCGGTTTCGTAATGGCCGGGGGCGGAAGCCTTGGCGTCTTGCTGGGCGGCGCCCTGACGGACTGGCTGAGCTGGCACTGGGTGTTCCTGGTAAACCTGCCGGTCGGCGCGCTCGTCGTCGTGCTGACCCTTTCGATTCTGCCGCGCTCGGAGGGCACACACAGGCCGCTCGATATTCTGGGAGCCGTGCTCATCACGTCATCGCTCATGATCCTTGTCTACGGAATCGTAAACGGAAACGAGGCCGGCTGGCTTTCTGCGCGCACGGGCGCCTTCCTCTTCGGCGGGTTGATTCTTTTTTTCGTATTTCTGTGGCTCGAGTCCCGTCTCAAGGCGCCCCTTGTCCCGCTCGAGCTGTTTCGCCACAGAAACCTTTCGGCGGCCAGCATCATCGGAATGCTGTGGTCCGCAGGCATGTTCGCCTGGTTTTTTCTTTCAGCGCTCTATCTGCAGCTCGTTCTGGGTTTCTCTCCGTGGAAGGTGGGACTTGCATTCTTGCCGTCTAACGTCATCATGGCCGCCTTCTCCCTTGGACTTTCGGCCCGGATTGTGATGCGCTTTGGGATACAGAAGCCCATCCTCGTAGGAATGCTTCTGATTGCGGCCGGGCTCGCCCTCTTCGCGCGCGCTCCCGTCGACGGCGATCTGATCTGGGATGTTTTGCCGCCCATGGTTGTGCTGGGACTCGGCGCAGGACTCGCGCTCAATCCCCTCCTGCTTGCTGCGATGGCAGATGTGGAGGAATCGGATTCCGGGCTTGCATCCGGTGTTGTGAACACGGCATTCATGATGGGCGGATCGGTGGGACTGGCGGTTCTCGCAAGTCTTGCGGCCTTCATCACAGGTCAGATGCAGGGATCATCGGCAGATGCAACATTGATGAAAGTATCCCTTCATGCGGGATACCGGGCTTCGTTTCTTTTCGGCGCCGGTTTCGCCGCCCTTGCCGCCCTCATCAGCCTGCGCTTTCGCATTGAAAAACAGCCGGCTGCAGCCGCGCCGCATTGAGCAGGCTTCGCGCAAATCGCTCCGATTGAATCACCGGGCGATCTCAACTTTCCTGCCATTGAATGAAACGACATCTCCGGGCCGCAGCTTCTTGCGTTTCTGCAATTCGACGGCGCCGTTCACGGTAACTTCGCCGTCCACGATGCACTGATTGGCCTGTCCGCCCGTTTCGACGAGGTCGAGCACCTTTAAGAGCTGATTGAGTTGTATGTATTCATGGTCGCCGAGCGGAAATGACTGCATCGATTGAGATCCGGCCCATTGAGCCGGGCCGGTCAAGGGGAATCGTCTTTTTTTCGATTGCTTCTCTGAGCGCACGCGCGAGGATCCCATATGGGCAAACCAGTGGTGCACTTTGAAATTCCTTCTACGAACGCTGCGGAAGCGCAGAAATTCTATTCCAGGCTCTTTGGCTGGAAAATCGACGCAAGCAATCCAATGCAGTACGGCATAATCAAGACAGCCGAAGGCATCGGAATCAACGGCGGAATCTATCAGACAGATGAGGGTAAATCCTCCACCTTGATCTACGTGGCTGTTGATGACACGGATGCGTATCTGAAAAAAGCGCAGGAGCTCGGCGGCAAGATCATCAAGCCCACGGAAGTGATTCCGGGCATGGTCACCTTCGCGCTGTTCTCCGATCCGTTCGGAAATGTAATGGGAGTCGTAAAAGACAGCATGCCGCCGGCAGAAAAGCCGAAGACGGGCGCCGCAAAGAAATCCGCCGCGAAAAAGACTGCGAAGCCTGCAGCAAAGAAATCAAAAGCGCCGGCGAAGAAGAAACCCGCGTCGAAGAAAGCAAAAAAGCGGAGATAACTCGATCCAACGGGGCCGGAGCGGCCCCGGATCACACTACAACTTTGGTGCGGTTCGCTTCGAGCATGTCGAGCTCGTCGTTGTAGCCGAATTTTGTAGGGTCTTTCAGCCGGTCCACGTAGAGCACGCCGTCGAGATGATCGCATTCGTGCTGATAGACGACTGCGTCAAAGCCTTCGATGACTTCGTCGTGAAACTCTTCGTTTTCATCGTAGAATTTCAGGCGGATCTTCCGAATGCGCTCCACGTATCCGCGCATATCAGGCACGGACAGACATCCTTCCCAGAAACCCACGGCCGGTCCTTTGAGGATTTCAATCTCCGGGTTAAACAGGATCCGGCGCTGAATAGGATCTTTCAATTCCGGATAACGTTCGCTGCGGTCGAACCCCACAATTACAACGCGTTTCAAGACTCCAATCTGAGGCGCGGCAAGGCCTATGCCTCCGGCATCCGCCATCGTATCGAACATATCGCGAATGAGCTTCTTCATCTCCGCGGAGCGAATTTCCGTCACGGGCACAGGCGCAGACTTCTTCCGCAGCTCGGGATGACCAATTCTCAAAATACTTCTTACAGCCATGCTACACCTGTTCTATAATCAACGGACAAATTCACTTACCGAAAAGACCTTTGATGAATCCGACTACCGATTCAAGTCCCCTTGCAAGAAAGCCCTCCGGCCGGATCAGGAAGTCCATCAGGAGCGGATTGATTGTAGCCGGATTCTCCATATGCAGACAGTGGCCCATGCCCGCAAAGCGGATCAGGTGGCTGTTGGTGAGGTTCTCATTGATGTCGCCTACGGGGGGATCGGGCATGCGGGGCATGCGGTCTCCGGCCAGGATCAGCGTTCGCGCCTGAATCCGGGTCAGGTCAATCGGCGGCAGCTTTCGCCATTCTTCAACCCATGCGCGCATGGCCGGGGCCGGAATGGACTCCAGCCGCTTGAAGGGACGACGCCAGGAAAATCCCTTTTCGCCCAGGGTATCCGCAAACAGGAAGAAGGCCTCATAGAAGAAGGGAAGAAAGCGGGGCACGCGATTCAGCAGGTTTACCGGATTCAGCACCGGAGAAATCAGAATCACCTGCTGAACCCGGTCCGGATAGTCGGCGGCAATGTCCAGCGCCAGGCGGCAGGAATGACCGTGCGCAATGATGGAGAGGCTGTCGAGCGCGCCGACCACCTGCTCGACCCGGCTGCGATTGTCTGCAAGCAGGGAGGCGGCAGCCCCCGGCGGCGACCCGCGATGGCCGGAAAGCGGAAAGTTCAGGACGTCAAAGGATTGCGAAAGGAAATCGATCTGCTCGTTCCACGAAGTCGTATCCGAAAATACGTCGTGGATGAGCAAGAGGGGAGGTTTTTCCCCGAGTGTCTTTGTTTCTGCTGGAGTCATGTACCTGGAGACGAGGGGGATCGAACCCCTGACCTTTAGAATGCCATTCTAACGCTCTCCCAACTGAGCTACGCCCCCGTTCCCAGTCAGGATTTGCGCGAAACCCGCCCGGGCAATCTCTTTTTGTTCTTGAACGGATGCCGTATCTTATACATACGGGGGAACGTGGAACTCGTCAGCTATATCATGATCGTCGTGCTCGTGGTGCTAGCCGGAGCCGGTGCCGTTTACGGTTACCAGAGCCTCCGGGGTCCGCGAAAGCTCGAAGAAATCACAAATCTCATGGCAGCCGAGCGCTACCGCGAAGCTCTGAGCGAATGTCAGAAGATCATGCAGGAAGATGACCGGTCCATGGTCGCTCATTTTCTCGCAGGGCAGTGTCACCTGGCCCTCAACGAGTATCCGATGGCCGTCGTCGAGTTCAAGAACTGCATTCGCCTGGGCAAATTCGATGATCAGGTAAAAGAAATTCCCGTGCGGCGCGGGCTTGCGCGCAGCCTGATTGAATCCGGAAACGCAAACGAAGCAAAAAACGAATTCCTCATTCTTACAACGCTCGAGCCAAATCAGTTCGAGAATCATTTTGAGCTCGGAAAGCTGTTTCATCGCGGCGGAATCTATCCGAAGGCCGTCAAGTTCCTCCAGACAGCGACCGCGCTGAACGTGAAGAACGCAGAAGCGTTTAACGTTCTTGGACAATCGCATTATGCGCTCAAGCAGTACCATGACGCGCGCAGCGCGCTCATTCGCGCCGTGCAGCTCAAACCGGATCTCAAAGCTGCGCACTACTACCTCGGACTGTCGCTTCGCTATCTCAACGACCTCGACTGGGCGCTGAAAGAATTCGAAATTGCGGAAAAAGACGACGGACTTCGCGACAAAGCCCTCCTCGCAAAGGGAATGGTGCTTCTCGATCAGGGCAACTTTTCGAAATCGATCACCGAACTCGAACGAGGGTTGAAGTTTGCTCCTCCGGGATCAGAGACTCTGATTCAGCTTTATTATCTGATCGGAGTTGCGGCCGAAAAAGGGCGCGATATCCACAAGGCTATTGGCAGCTGGGAAAAGATTGAAACCATCAAACCCGGCTACCGGGATGTTCGCGATAAGCTCAGACAGTATCAGGAATTCCGCACAGACGACTCTGTGAAAGACTTCCTCATCATGAATACGACGCAGTTCGAAAATACCTGCCGGCGTATTATCGAAAAGATGGGGTATCAGGTGCTGCACCTGAGTCTGAACGGCGAAATGAGCGTGACTGCGGTTGGAACGGACGCCGACGTAAAAAGCCGCAACCGCGGACAGAAAACTTTGTTCTTTATTCAGAGAGATATGGCCGCCCTGCCGGAAAAACTCGTGCGAGAATTTCACGAGTCCATGCGCGAAAAGGGAGCGCTCCGCGGAGTGATTATGACCACAGGAGAGGTAATGCCGGCGGCCCTGAACTACGCGACAACCCGCCCACTGGAAATCTTTGATTCTTCCGCGGTGGTTCCTTTCATCCGCGCAGCGATGACCTGAAATGAGCCAGGATCGATCCGGAAATCCCATTGTTTCCGCTCTCGGGAACGGACGCCTCCACGTTCTGCGAAATCCCGAAGTGGATTACATTCTCGATCTCGTGCTCGATGAGGCCCGCCGACTCGTGCAGGCGCGCCAGGGGAATTTCTACCTTTTCAATTCAGTCGGGAAACTCGAACCATTTCTGGCATCGAACACGCCGGAGCTCGACGTCGTGCTGTGCGAAGACACGCTGCAGAAACGGATGAGCCGCATGGTGCCCGATCCGCCTTCGCTCTGCGTCTACATGACGCTGCAGGAGGGGGACCTGGGAGTTCTCGTGCTGCGCGAACCGGCCTATTTTGACCAGTTTTACGAGGCCGACCTGGCGCTTGTGCAGAATCTTGCCGCGACTTTTTCCATTCTACTGAAGAGCGCGTTTTCCGCCGCACACAATCCGGAAGTGTTTCTGGGATTCAAGAGCAGCCTTCTTCTGCTTCTCGAAAACGCTCACCTGAATCATAAGATCAAAGAATCGGATCATCAGCTCAAGAGCGTACTCGAGGTTTCAAACCTGATCAACTCATCGAGAGAGCTGTCTGAGATGATTCAGACGGTTCTTTACAGCGCGAAGCGCGTGATCCGGGCCGAAAGCGCCTCCCTCTTTCTCGTAGATGAAAAGACCGGCGAGCTTTACTTCGAAATCATTGCCGGCGACAAGAAAGACCTGAAGGGATTCCGCATTCCGCGCGGACAGGGAATCGCCGGAATCACAGCGGCGAGCAAGAAGTCCATCATCGTAAACGATGCGCAGAACGATCCCCGGGTGTTCAGGCAGGTGGATAAAGTCTCCCAGGAAGTCACCCGCAACATCCTCGCCTCACCGCTGTTAATCGAAGGCGAAGCGATCGGCGTAATCGAAGTCATCAACACAATCGACCGCCCCGCATTTTCCGAGCACGACCTTGAAATCTTCGAGAGCTTCTCCGATTCCGTGGCCATCGCTCTGCAGCGGCGCAGACTTCTCGACAACATCCAGCGCACGAACGTCCAGCTTGAGCGGCGGCTCCGCGAAATCACAAGCCTGCACGCCGTCGCGCGCGCCCAGGTGGAAGAGCGTTCCATCCAGGAACTCTTTGTGCGCGCGCTCAACATTGTGCGGGATGATTTGAAGGTAGGCCGGGCATCCATTCTGCTTGCGAGCGAGGGCCGCCTTCGCATCGCAGCAAGCGCAGGCAAATACGACGACAGCGATGCAACGCCTGGAAGCCTGGCGCACCACGTATTCAGCACGAATCGTCCCATCTTCATCGAAGACTTCCGGGAATCGCCGGAGTTTGCGAGCTTCGCAAGACCGGACCGCTACGATTCCCGATCCTGCATCATCCTTCCCCTTGCCAGCCCGGGGCAGCCTCCTTTCGGCGTGCTCTGCCTTGCCGAACCTTCCACGGGAAAATTCCTCGAAGAAGACTACCGCCTTTTGCTGACGATAGCCTCGCAGATCGTGAAAGGCTATGAGAACTTCCGGCTCAATGAGCAGATCATTGTAAAGAAGTCCCTTGAAAAAGAGATGGAAATTACGTCGCGGATTCAGCGGAACATTCTCCCGCTCAAGAAACCGCAGCACCTGCATCTTGATCTGGCGGCGCGCTCCGTGATGGCAAAGACAACGGGCGGCGACTTCTACGACTACTATGTGCACACGCCGAATGGGGACGTTTCGTGTCTCGTCGCGGACGTTTCGGGCAAGAGTCTTCCGGCGGCGCTCTTTATGGCCGTATCGAGTTCCATTCTTCGCACAATCATCCGTCAGGAAATCGATCCGACGCGCGTTCTCGCGCAGGCAAACGATCTTCTCTTCGAGGAATCCCAGTCCGGAATGTTTGTGACCGTCTTCCTCTGCCGCTATGATCCGTCGACGGGGAGGCTGCGCTACGCATCGGCCGGCCACAATGAAATGATCCTGCTGCACCAGAACGGCACGCACGAGGTTCTTTCCGGAAAGGGTTCTCCCCTTGGCGTACTGCCCGCGTACAGGCAGAAATATCTCGGCGGCTCCACGCAGGTTCACGACGGCGATCTGCTCGTGCTTTATACGGACGGTGTGCTCGAGGCCGTCGATTCTGCGGGCAATGAGTTCGGCATGGAACGCCTGATGGCCGTTCTGCACGAAGTGCGCGACAAAACCCCGGAAGAAATCGTAGATACCGTGTACCGCAAAGTCATTGAATTCTCGGGCAGCGAACTGCAGTACGATGACTTCACAATGCTCGTAAGCCGCTTTTTTGGAACGATCCGCGGAAAGAGCGATTACCACATTGCTCTGCCGGCACGCGTCGAATCGGTCCCTGCCCTGCGCGATTTCGTTCTCAATGCCTGCCAGCGGCACGGTCTTGCGGGCCAGGATCTTGAGGACCTTCTCCTCGTTTCCGATGAGGCGGCGACCAACATCGTTTTGCACGCGTATAACGAGACTTTCGAGCATCCCACGTTCGACTGCGACCTGGAAATCGAGGCGGGCAGCCAGTTCCGGATCCAGCTGCGGGACCAGGGCATACCATTCCGGCGCGAAGACGTGCCCGGACCGGACATCCGGGAGAATATGGCAGGCCGCAGGCGGGGTGGTTTTGGAGTTTACCTCATTAAATCCCTCATGGATAGTGTAGAATACCACCGGAAGGACGACGTGAATTACTTCGTCGCTGAAAAGGTGCTGAAAAAAGAGGAGTCGTAGGAGAACGGCCATGAAAATGAAAGAAAGCGGGTCCAATCTGGTGCTTTATCTCTCGGGGAGAGTGGACGTGCATCTGGCATCTGAGGTCGAAGCTGAACTGAACGATATCATCAAGAAACATCCGGACAAGAACCTGGTGCTGAATCTCGATGATGTTGAGTATATGTCTTCCTCCGGTCTTCGCGTATTTGTTTCGTTAATGAGAAGCTTGAAAGAATCAAACCGCGCTCTTCGCCTGTGCAATCTCTCGGTCGCCGTAAAGAAGGTTTTTGAAGTGGTTGAGTTGATGGACATGTTCGACATTTACGATTCCGAAGAAGAAGCCCTGGCTGCGGGCTGACATGTTCCGCGCATTTCTGCGGCGGCTCATTTCCCGATTCACGTCGTTTCTAAGACTGCATCCGGATGTAGAGCCGCTCATCGCAGGCGGATTTCGCCTGACCAATCCCCTGTCTGCAGCCTACCCTTCTGAAAATCTGTCTTTCGCATCGCGCGTTATCGCGTCGGGGATGTGGAATTATTGTTTCTTCCAATTTTACCGCCACTTTGCCGGGCCGTACTGGGTTGAGCGTCAGTACAATCCTGCTGACCCTTCTTTCATTCCACGCGCATCAAGCCTTCTCTCCATGAATCTTACCCATCGCACATGGATGGGACTCAGATCGCCCGTAGGCCGCACGTATTCGATGGTAGATCCGGCAGGCTCGCTGAGCCCGATCGCAGGCGGCTACAGCATTGAACTGGGCATCAAGGATGGTGTGAAACTCATGCTTGGAACGCGGGGCGATCTGAAAGTGCGCCAGCGCCCGTTTCAGGACCTGCCCGCCGCGCGAACTGAATACGAAACAAAGAAAGGTCAGACCGCTGTGTGGACTGCAACGGGATGCGCGGAGGAGCCGGACTGGGTCTACTCACGCATTGACTACGACGCAGACAGCGCGATTGAAATTGTTCTCGGCGTTCGTCCGTTCAATCCCGAGGGCGCCGCTCTCATTCGCGATCTTTCTCTTCAAATTCAACCCGAGGGCTCTGTCCTCTGGATCAATAAAAAGCCAGAAGTATTTTTCCGCAAGACTCCTGACGAAGTGCGCTTCTCGAATCTCGAAACGGGCGACGCGTACTTTCAATCTGAACCGCACGGTGTGGTCCACTGCCCGCACGGCATTGCGACGGGAGCCTTGATTTACCGCGTGCATGGAAAAGGATCGATTCACTTCTATGCGCGCTCTAACCAGAATGGAAGAGGCGACATTCCGCTTTCCTTTCTTGCGGAAGAAAGAGAAATCAATCGATCTCTTTCCGCGTGGGAGCAAAAGATCGACCGCGGCGCGCATTTTGTCTGCGGAAGAAACAGCTGGAACCGCGCGGCAAAAGTTTTCGCAGGATATGTTCTCTCTCTGCAAACCGGGCCTGACATCACTCCCGGCGTATTTACGTACAATCAGTTCTGGTTTCGCGACGCAGCCTACATGGTTTCTGCGCTGACCGCCTGGGGTTTTACCGAACAGGCGAGAATGGTTCTGTCGACGTATCCTGGAAGACAGTCGCGCGACGGTTTCTTCAAATCGCACGAAGGCGAATGGGATTCAAACGGTCAGGCCATCTGGACCCTCGCGCACTTCATTGAACATACGGGAGACATCGAACTGCTGAAGCTTTCTTATCCTTCCGTGCGAAAGGGCGCGGAATGGATTATGAAAAAGCGCCGCGCTGGCCCGGGCGGAGTCATTCTTCCTGCGGGATTCAGCGCGGAGCACCTGGGCCCCGCCGATCATTACTACTGGGATAACATCTGGTCGATCGCAGGTCTCCTTCATGCGTCGCACCTGGCAGGATTGATGGGGGAGCGTGCGGACGAGCGAAGATTTCTCGAGGCGTCGGAAGAATACCGCAGAGATCTGCTCGATGTATCCGCAAAAGACAGACAGCAATACCGCCTCATCACAGCCGCGCCGAACCGGCCCATGGACTCCGGAATGATCGGCAACATCTGCGCGATCTATCCTCTCGACCTGGTTGTATTTCCGGAAGACGAAATGCGCCGCACAGTGCGGCAGATTCACCGGGACTTCTTCAGCAGGGATTTATTTTTCCATCCGATCATTCACTCGGGTTACAACATATACCTGAGCCTTCAAATGGCGCAGTCCCATCTTCGCCTCGGAGATGCGCGCCGCGCCCGCCGCATCTTCAAGCGCGTTCTGAAAAGCAAAAGCGAGCTCTGGACTTATCCGGAAGCGATTCACCCGAACACGGGCGGCGGCGTGATGGGCGACGGGTTCCACGGCTGGGCCTTCGCCGAAGTGCTCCTGCTTCTCCGCGAGTTCGTCGTAGGTTCGCGCGACGGAGTGCTGACGCTGTTCCGGGGGCTGCGAAACCGCGAACTCATGGGCGATTTCTTTTTCGGCCCCTTCCCTCTGCAGGGAGGCAAGATCACAATCCGCGGGAACATGAGCCGGAAAAAGGCGCGAATTCACATCGATTTTGACCGGGCGGCCGTTATGCGCACTTACAGGATTCATCTGCCCGGAATTCGGCGCAGGGTCCGAAAGGTGGACGCTGCAGGATGCGATTTCTGTCAATACGACAGGAAAAAGGCGGTGCTCGAAATCACCGGGGCGTCTCCCGAAGTGCAGATCGATCTCCAATTGTCCGGCGACTGATCGGCGAAATCCGCGAGCGGCCGGACGGACGGCCAGTAAAACATTTGACACGAACCCGGAACCATCCATGTTTTCGTCGTCTATGGATGGAAGCTCCCCGGCAGAGGGAACGCATGACCGCTATTTCGGTCTGATGCACGCGGAAGCGTTTAAGAAGAGCTTCATCGCAGCTAATCGCGGGAAGCCTCTCTTTCTGATCCGCTTCGAAGACATCCAGGGCATGCAGCTCCTTGAGTTCGTTACGTTCATCCGCAACGAAGTGCACAGCATCCTCGACATCACAGATGTTGAGTTTGGATTTCACTACATGGAAAGTCCCGGCTGTCTTCTCATGGGCATTTCGCCGATCCATCGCTGGAGCGGGGCCACGTTTCCGAATGTCGACAGTTCGGTCGGACGCTTTCAGGTAGACTGCATCGCAAAACGAGTCTGCGCGTTTCACTTCGGAGTCGGGCGTTCGCAGTGTAATTTTATCTCAGATGAAGAAGAGATTTTCGAGGAACTGTTCCGGACCTCAGAGAAGAATCTTCGCGACAACCTCACCCGCTGGAGCTGGACCTACTTCAACCGCGCGAACACCTACATCAGCGACGAAACAAATGACGCGATGATCCAGCCCACGATCTACTACGATCCTCGCAGCGCTACGTTTTCGGTGAACGGCGGCGAAGTGTTCCTCGGCGGCGGCATCTATGGCACGTACCGCGAACTCATCAGCGATATTCCTCCGGATCAAGACCTCAACCGCATTGAACTTTTGATTCTCGAAAAACTCATCATCGCGTGCGACCGGGCGCCGGGACTTTTGAAATTCAATATCTCGCCCCAGTCGCTGATTGATACCTTCGGCATGCGCGAAAAGGCGGACCGCCTCCACCAACTGATCCTGTCACGCGGACTCAACCCGCGCAATCTTCGCCTTGAGCTCGTGGAGAAACCCTACGAAGAGAGCCGTCAGTCGCTGAAAGAGGTCTGCGCGCATTTCTTCAACTATGGAATCACGTTTGCCGCGGATGACTTCGGCGTAAAAAGCCAGAGCCACCAGGTCGTTCTTGAACTCGGACTTATGATCAAAGAGTTCAAGATC
>CAZUJO010000012.1:0-8247 GCA_964619995.1 uncultured Leptospiraceae bacterium | reverse complement strand
CTGCCCGCGGCAGGGCAGACCCCGCCGGTGGCGGGTCCCGCGGTAGGCGCCGACGTCGACCAGCCGCTTGATGGCCAGATTGATATCCTTGCGCAGGTCGCCTTCCACCAGGTAGTTCTTGATCTCGGAATTATTATCAAATAGTTCAAGCTCGATCCCATCAGCTTTCGGTTCAAAGCGGAAGAAGATCAGACAAAGTTTCTCGACAACCTCGCATTTATCGATTACTGCAAACGCCTGGCGGACAACCGCGAAGCGGGAATTACGGCGGAAGCCGTGGAAGACTTTGACACGCTTCGCTTCCTGATGGAGCACCAGATCTATCAGTACCAGACCAACCTGTTCTCTGGCAAGATCCCCATCTCGGAATACCGGGTCCGTTTCCAGGAGATGAAGAATCTGCCGGAGGCTGCCGTTCGCACGATCCTCACGAGCCGGGAACTGACCGACGAGCTCAAAGCCCGCGGGGATATCTTCCGCGTCGCCGCGAACCTGCCGCGCTGAGCGGCCGCGCGAAGCCGGGCCATGGCGGGCGCTCGTGTAAAATCTTCTTGACACGACCTTTCAACATTATATAGTAGAGGACTAGGAATATCGGTCCATAGATATGCCGCAGGCAAAAGGGAAAAAGGGCCAGGAAAAAGCCGAAAAATCGGGTTTTGATGTCGGAGATTATGTAGTCTATCCAATGCACGGAGTGGGCCAGATCAACGCCGTGCAAAAGCAAGAGATCCTCGGAAAGAAGACCAAATGTTACATCCTGGACATCACCGCGTCCAAAATGAAGGTGATGATTCCGGTAGACAAGGCGGATACAATCGGGATCCGCCCCATTATCAAGAAGAAAGACGTGAAGCGAGTGCTGGATCTTCTCAGGAAAGACGAGATGGATACGGAAGAGGACTGGAAAATCCGTTATCAGAACAACATGACCAAGATCAAGTCCGGAGACATTTACTCCGTGGCAGAGGTCTGTCGCAACCTCTACAAGCGTGCGCGAGACAAGGAACTGTCGCTCATGGAGCGCAGGCTGTATGAATCGGCTTACAATCTAGTATCGAGTGAAATCGCCATCTCAAGGGAAATCTCCATGGAAGAAGCTGGCAATCTAATCTCGGAAGTACTATCCTGATTCCCGCCTGACGGTCGCGGACCGGAGGGGTAGTTATGAAAGTTTTCTTCAAGGCGGCGGGGATCGCTGCCGTGGGCGCGTGTGCGCTCTTATGGATGAGATTCGCAGGCGGCGCCAGCTGGGTGGAAGCGGGCATCGGAGCTGCGATCGCGGCAGTCTTTGCTGCCAGCGCAATTTTTATCCAGAGGCTGATGCTTCGCCTGAGCGCGGACACGCTCGTTTACGGCGCTATGGGCACATTCGTCGGCATCGCCGGCGCATATTTTCTCCACAATCTTCTCGGCGGTGATTTGTCTCAGTATGTCCCGGCGTTCACTCTGGGATTCATTGTAATGGGCGCGGCCATCGGCGCGCAGTTTTCCAAAACCGGCGGATCTCGCAGGGTTGCAGCAACAGCGGCCGGTTTCTCTCCGGAAAAACCGGAAGGTGGAGTGCGCGAAAAGGTTCTTGATACGTCCATCGTAATCGACGGTCGTATTCTCGATATCGCGCAGACGAACTTCATCGAAGGGCCCATCATCATTCCAAACTTTGTTCTGCGCGAGATTCAGCTCATCAGCGATTCTCCGGATCCGGTCAAACGCAACCGCGGACGCCGCGGTCTTGAAATGCTCAACAAGCTGCAGCAACTGGACAATGTTAAAGTTAAGATCAGCTATCTGGACTACGCCGACGCACGAGACGTGGACGCCAAGCTCGTTCGCCTGACTCGTGAGACTGGCGCAAAGCTCATCACAAACGACTTCAACCTGAACAAGGTCGCTGAACTCCAGGGCGTCGATGTAATCAATCTGAACACGTTGACGAGCGCGCTGAAGCCCGTCGTTCTTCCCGGCGAAGAGATCATCATCGATGTGATCAAAGAAGGAAAGGATGAAAACCAGGGAATCGGTTATCTCGAGGACGGCACGATGGTGGTTGTCGAAAACGGCCGCCAGCTTCTGGGCAAGACAGTGAAAGTCAATGTAACGTCCATCATCCAGACAGCCGCCGGCAAGATGATCTTCACTCGCGCAACCGGCACAGTAGACGACGATGATCGCGACGATCGGAACAAGCAGCGCGGTGGAAACGGTGGAAATCAGAGATACGGCGGAGGAAACCGCGACGGAAATCGTGACGGGAATCGCGAGCACCGTGACGGAAACCGGGACTACAATCGCGACGATCGCGAGTATTCAAAAGGCGGCCGCCGCCGCTGAGCGGCCCGCTTCAATCTTCCTGGGTTCGCTGCGTCATCCAGAGATGATTCAGCGGGCCCGTTCCGCTTCCCAGATTCGGCGCATGCGAAATCGCGCCCATGAGAAAGGCTTTCGCCTCGCGCACAGCGTCAAACAAATCCAGTCCCTTCGCAAGTCCGGCGGCAATCCCCGCAGAAAGGGTACAGCCCGTTCCATGCGTATTGCGCGGATTCTGGTAGGGAGCCTCGAGAATCTCAAGACGATTGCCATCGAAAAAGACATCCCGCACGCTTGCTCCGTGCTCCGCCCTGTGCCCCCCCTTCATCAGCACCGCAGCGCCTGTACGCGAGTGAAGTTCGGCCGCTGATTCCTCCATATCTGAGAGGGAAGAAATTCTGCGAGCCAGCAGCACTTCCCCTTCGGGAATATTCGGAGTAATCAAAAGGGCTCGGTTGAGAAACTGACTCAGCGCCTTTTCGGCGTCCTCGCGCAGGAGCCTCGCCCCGGTCGAAGCCACCATCACAGGATCAACGACGATGGGGAAACTGTACGCAAGTTGATCAAGCGCTGCGGCCACGGATTCAATGATGGCCGCGGAAAAAAGCATTCCTGTCTTGGCCGCGCGAACCGGGAAATCATCTCCAACCGCCTTGATCTGGCCGCGCACAATCTCAGGATCGATTCCCTGCACCCCGGTCACTCCCATTGTGTTCTGACATGTAACGGCGGTAATTGCGGAAGTGCCGAAGCATCCCAGGGCCTGGAATGTTTTGAGGTCTGCCTGAATTCCTGCGCCGCCGCCTGAATCGGAGCCGGCTATGGTAAGCACTACAGATAGACTCATTGCCGCAGGAGCTCATTCATCGGCCAGAAATCAATCCACATTTGGATTTTTGTGGCGCTTTTGGCGGGTCGTTCCAAGAAACGAAGATGCTTGCCTCTTTCCGCGCAATCTTTGAACAAAAAGATAATGAGCTGGATTCATTGAATGGATTTCGCACACTCTCTGTGCTCGGAATCCTGGTTCATCACTACTGGGAAGCGGTGCGGCATTCGTTTCTGGGCAAGTCGGACCTGGTCGACTTCATCGACCGCATTCCTCTCAATATGAATTCTGTCATGGATCTCTTCTTTATGCTCAGCGGATTCTTGATTTCGGGAGGTCTCTGGCTCGACTGGAAGAAGACAGGCACGATTCACTTTGGAAAGTATTTCGCGCGGCGAACATTCCGGATCTTCCCTCTTTACTACATTCTCTTCTTCATCTCGCTGGGTCTGATGAACTTTCAGATTGCCGTCATGTCAAAGCAGACGCTCGATCCGAACGGTCAGCAAATACTGGATGCGCTCAAGGCCTCGCGCGCAAACTGGTGGACCGATGTGCTGTTTATTTCCAACTACTTTGGAAATACGCATGTTGTGGCACATGCCTGGTCTCTCGCTCTCGAGGAACAATTCTATACGATTCTTCCCATCGTCGGATATCTGTTCTTGTTCCGGCTCAGCACAAAAGCGAGGCTCACAACGCTCGGTGCGCTCTACTTCGTTCCTCTCTGTTTCCGCATATTGCACGTCAGCAACTGGGGAGCGGGCGGACCAGTAACGTACTTCACGTACCTTCCGACCCACACAAGAGCCGATTCACTCATCGTTGGCATCATCATCATGGATCTGTATTTCAACGTGTCCGCATTCCGGGATTGGATAGCGAAACGCTCCGTGCGTCTGATCGGCCTGATCGGTGCTGCAGCATTGCTTGTGTGGGCGCACCTTATACCCTACAACCCCAATTTGTGGATGCGAGCCGTGTTTGGTTACAACCTGCAGAACATCGGTTTTGGAATTCTCATCTGCCTGTCGCTTCATCCGACATCTCGTCTCGCACAAATCTTGAGCGCGCGCATTCACACGCCGATGGCGCGCGTGTCCTACGGCATGTATATGTGGCAGGGCATCGCAGGCTCGGCCGGAATGGCGCTCGTACTGCGGGGACTTGATCTCGATAAACTCACGCCGGCCCAGGCAGCCACGGGTTTCATTGTTGGGACACTCTTCACCTTCGGCGCCGGGATCCTCTCGTGGATGTTCATAGAACATCCCTTCATGCGGCTTCGCACGCGGCTTGCAGGCGGTTCCCCCGACCTGAAGCACGCTTGATGCGTTGGCCGCCGGGACGTGCGGCGGCCGGCTATTTCTTGCGTTCAAAGCGGACGGATACGGTATCGGGATCCGAAGAGACGACGCTGTTCTTGCCCGGTTTCTTCAGCAGAATTCGCACCGGAATCTCGAACACAAGAGACTCTGTGTCGCCCGAAACGTCAAGACCGGCGAGATCCAGATATGCGTCCACATCAGACTCTTCGAGATCTTTGATCGATCCGCTCTCCCCGTGAACGGTGATGCGAACATGATGAACCTGGGTGGACGGAACAATGCCGGGTGACGGGTTACGGAAACTGAGGGGCACTTCCAGTGTCTTTTCGGCTTCGTGCTCCATGGGGACAATGACGACCGTCACCTCAGCTTCGGCGGCACCGGGAATCGCGGTGCCCGCGGGCGCGCGGATCGGAACCACCCTCGTAAGAGTCTGGGATGCGCCGCTGATGTCTACAGGCGGAAGCGCAATTTCGTTGATTGCCTGCAGCCTTTCCTGACCGGCCTGAATCCGAATGCGGTCCGGAATCACAACGACGCGGCCGCGCTTGAACCCGTCTTTCGGCGTTCCTGTTACCACCGGCCGCAGCGAGATAAATCGCATAACGGATTTCTCGAAGCGTATGCTCATGTGCGCGGCCGGATCTACAATTTCGACGTTCTCAGGGAAGAGCTTCTCGTCGATAGTAACCGGGTAGAGGGTGCGGTCCGCAGAAGCGCCTTTCAAATCCACTTCCGCACGAAGACGAGTTGTGGGAAAATTCAGGCGTTCTTTGTCTCCCCTGATTTTCACTTCGATGAAGCGCGGTGGTTCCTGCGAAAACTCAAGGCCGTCCGGCTTGCCGCGGTAGATGACGGGCACATTCAGGCTGATCGTCCCGATCTTCAAATTCTCAACATAGAACCACAGCCCCAGTGCCAGAAGGAGACTGATTGTTTTCTCCTTCCATCGCGACAGAATCACTGCCAGCACGCGCCTCGCCGGCCCCATTCAGGATTCCCCTTGACGCAGGCTCGCAAAGCGGCAAGCCTTGACCGTGCAATCTCCGATCTTTCGCGTCCGCGGCGGCGTGCCGCTTTCCGGAACCATACGTCCGCAGGGCAACAAGAATGAAGCGCTGCCCCTGGTAGCAGCATCACTCCTGACGGACCAGCCGGTCGTTCTCTCAAACATGCCCGACATCGAAGATGTGCGCCTCATGGTCGACATCGTCCGATCGATGGGTTCGTCCGTCCAGGAAGATTTTCAGAACGGACCCGAGAGCTCTGTGCGACTGCACACGAAAGAGAGTCCGTCGAGCGATCTGCCCGTCGAACTCTCAACGCGCCTGCGCGGATCTGTAACACTGGCCGGTCCCCTGCTCGCGCGAACAGGAAGGGTATTCCTGCCCCGGCCCGGCGGAGATCGAATCGGCCGCAGAAGGCTCGACACGCACATTCTCGCGCTGGAAGCGCTGGGTGCGAAGGTTAAGGCTTTTCCCGACGGCTTTGAGCTCACGGCAGATCGTCTTCGCGGCGCGGACATCCTGCTGGATGAAGCTTCCGTAACAGGCACAGAGAACGCTGTGTGTGCTGCCGTACTTGCCGAAGGCGAAACGATCATCCGCCACGCAGCATCAGAGCCGCACGTTCAGGGACTCTGTCGGTTCCTCGTATCAATGGGCGCAAAGATAGACGGCATTGGATCGAATATTCTGCGCATTCAGGGCGTGTCTTCTTTGAAAGGAACAACCCACCGGATCGGCCCCGATTATCTCGAAGTTGGGAGCTTCATTTCTCTTGCGGCGGTCACGCGCGGAGAACTCCTCATTGAAGACGCAGATCTGGATAATCTTCGCATGATCCGCCTCGTGTTTTCGCGACTCGGCATTGAAACGCGTCCCGAAGGCGACGCACTCCGCGTCCCCGCAGACCAGACAATGGAAATCGTAAGCGATCTCGGCGGCGCCGTACCGCGCGTAGACGATGCGCCCTGGCCGGGATTTCCTTCTGACATGACGTCTGTTGCGCTCGTAACAGCGACTCAGTGCAAGGGCACTGTGCTGATCCATGAGAAGATGTTCGAGTCCCGCCTTTTCTTCACAGACCGCCTGATCTCGATGGGGGCGCGGATTGTTCTCTGCGATCCGCACCGCGCCGTAATCATCGGTCCTTCGCCTCTGTCGGGTTCGCGCATTTCAAGTCCGGACATACGCGCCGGCATGGCAATGTTGATTGCAGCTATTTGCGCGCAGGGTGATTCCGAAATTCAAAACATAGTGCAGATCGACCGCGGGTTTGCGAGAATCGACGAGCGTCTTCGGAGCATTGGCGCCCAGATAGAACGGGCCGAGGGGTGAGCATGGGACGCAAGCCCTCGACGGTCGACGAGTATCTGGCTTCAATTCCAAATCCCCAGAGAAAGACACTGCAGGCTCTGCGAAAAACGATGCGAAAGCTGCTCCCGCAGGCGGAGGAATGCATCAGCTACAACATTCCGGCGTTTCGAGTCGACGGCAAGGTAATCGGCGGATTTGCAGGATTCCAGGATCACTGTTCGTACTTTCCCTTCAGCGGGCGCGTCGTGGATGAGCTCAAGCCTTCCCTGCAAGCTTATGAATGCGAAAAAGGAACCATCCGTTTTCCCGCAGGAAAACCGGTGCCTGCCTCGCTGGTGAAGAAATTGATTGTCGCGCACCTGAATCTCATTTCCAGAGAGAGTGCGGCCAAAGGCAGAGCGCGTAACTATTATGACAACGGCATCCTTCAATCGTCCGGCAGACTGAAGGGCGGACGAATGCACGGCAAATGGGAATGGTTTCGCCGCGACGGAAGCAAGATGCGATCCGGAGAGTTCAACATGGACGCGCAAACCGGAGTCTGGCGGACTTACGATCGCAAAGGGCGGGTTGTGAAAGAAACGAAGTTCTCCAAATGAAAGCCCCGCAACAACCGCAGGCCGGGCGAAAAAAACTTCTCATCCGTTCCGGTACGCTTAGATTGGCTGAACGGGCCTATAGCTCAGTCGGTTAGAGCAGGAGACTCATAATCTCTTGGTCCCTGGTTCAAGTCCAGGTGGGCCCAAATCTCTTTTCTCGAAATCCAGAAAGCGTTCGACTAAAACCGCCGGAACGGCAGCGGCAGCTGGCGCGTTCGCTCACAGAGCGCGCGGAAGCGCGCATCCACGTACGCCTGTCTGAGCCGATTCGCGCACGTTCCGCATCCGGAAAGAGCGCGCGTCTTCCGAATAAAGGCTTCCAGAGATAGACCGCGCGACGCGGATTTCTCCACGTCGTCGAGCGTCACAAAGGCGCAGCGGCAGACAATCTCTTCGGCAGGCATGGTTCACACACGCCGCATATCCGAGAGCTCCCGTGTGATCTCCTCGATGGAATCTTCCACAGCGCCGATCCGCTGGATCACGAGCTTCAGGAGAGAGTAAAGAAAGATGGGATTCGCCTTCCCGATCTTCATGAAGATTTCTTCGTCCAGATAACCTAACTTGGCTTTCTTCGAAACGACCTTAACCGTCGCCGTGCGCTTGCTGCGATTGATGATGGCCATTTCGCCGAAGAACGCGCCTTCGCGCAGACGGTTCAGCTCGTGAGGTTCGCCGTCGATAGTGCGGATGACTGCGAGTTCGCCTTCCGCCACAAAGTACATCCGCCCGTTTGATTCATCGCCCTGGGCGAAAATCGTATCGCCCTCTTTGTGCATATCAACGGCGAGGTTGTTTACGTATTCGAAGATATTCAGAGACACTTAGAACATCCCCCTCTGCTTTTTTTCCTGGTGCAGTTC
>CAZUJO010000011.1:19404-23228 GCA_964619995.1 uncultured Leptospiraceae bacterium | reverse complement strand
GAACATGGCCAGCCGGTCCCATGACGGAGTCCAGATACTCATAGCGAACCGGCGCGCCGTCCGGGCCGCGCAGGAGCCGCAGGTAGCGCCGCTCGCCCGCAGGCATGTCGCACTTCACTGGATTTTCAACGCTTCCTTTCGCCGGAGGCAGAACGTCCACGTAGGATTTGCACCCGGCAAAGAGAAGAGCCAGCACGGCCATTTGCGAATAACGGTAGAGGGAGATCACTTCTGTTCCATAGAAATTTTTTTCAAATCCAGAGCAAGCTCTTCCATTCGTGCAACTGCTTTCGCTCTCTGCTCTGCAGTCAGCACCGGATCCATTTTGAGAACTCCGGTTTTCAGGGACTCCCAGGAGCGAAGCGAATACTGCTGCGCCACAGGATCGGGGTGCGCGCCAGGCAGAAGCCAGTAGCTGCGGAGAAATTCTCGCATGCGCTTCGGATTCGCTTTCTGCCGGATCATCTCTTCCATGACAGCCCTTCCGTGGGCGCGGTATGCAAGCCGGATCGGAGTGAGGTCAGGCAGGTCTTTCGCAATCGAAAGGGCGTGAGCGGTCTGTTCTTTTGTCAGGCTTCCGGTCCAGAATTCGAGAAAATCAGTCACACGCTTTGCGCGAATCGCAGCCTTCTTTGCTTCAGGCGCCCGCAGTTCCTCGAAAATTTCAACGGAGTCTTTGTCGAACTGCTTTGCGAACGTCCCGAGCTGCCAGGGCTCCACCTTTGTCAGAAACTCCGCGCAGTCCGGCTCCACGCGTCCAAGCGTCCGGTCGCGCGCGGAAAGGACCTGGTTTTGCATCCACGTGAAATCGTTTTCGTCGAGATGATCGGAGCTGCGCTTTGCTGCCTCGGAAAGAAATCCTGCGATGCGCGGCAGCTCCTCTTTCTTGTGCCAGGCCATGGTCTCTTTCAGTCTGGCCTTCACAAAGGGCGCCTGATCGTCTGTAAACTTAAAGTAATTGTCCGCGCGCATGTAGAGCAGCGTGTCGGCGTTCTTGTATCCCTGCAGCAGGACGGTCTTCGTGCATGCCGCGGGCAGGATCGCTGCAAGGAGCAGTCCTGTTCGCAGCCATGAGAAGAGGATTCGTGACCCGAAATCGCTGCGCATTTCAGCCCCCGAGGTTCTCATCCGGCGCGATCATTTCCTCCGGCCGCACCCAGAGGTCGAAACTGGCAGGAGTGACCAGTCCGAGTTCGAGCGCAGCTTCTTTCAGCGTAAGGTTCTTCTCAAAGGCATGCTTCGCGATCCGCGCAGCTTTGTCGTATCCAATGTGCGGATTGAGGGCGGTGACGAGCATGAGCGAGTTTTGAAGATGCTTCTGTATGTTTTCGCGGATCGGTTCGATGCCGACGGCGCAGTGTTCGCGGAAGCTGTTCATCGCATCGCCGAGAAGCCGGATCGAGTTCAGCACGTTGAAGATGATGAGCGGTTTGAAGACATTCAGCTCGAAGTTGCCGGACGCTCCTCCAATGTTTACGGCAACGTCATTCGCCATTACCTGGGCTGCAACCATCGTTACAGCTTCAGACTGCGTCGGATTCACTTTGCCCGGCATGATGGACGAGCCGGGTTCGTTGGCCGGGATCGAGATTTCGCCGAGACCGCTGCGCGGTCCGCTTGCAAGCCAGCGAATGTCGTTCGCAATCTTCATCAGATTGGTCGCCAGTGTTTTGAGCGCTCCGTGGAAATCGACGAGTGCCGCATGAGCGGATAACGCTTCGAATTTGTTAGGGGCGGAAACAAACGGCAGTTTCGCAATCTCTGCGATTTTCTTCGCGGCGAGATCGGCGAACTTTGGATGCGTGTTCAGTCCCGTTCCAACGGCCGTTCCGCCGAGCGCGAGTTCGCACAGAGCCGGCAGGCTGCGTTCCAGCCGTTTGATGTCGCCTGAGAGAAGGGCGACGTATCCAGAGAATTCCTGTCCGAGCGTGAGGGGAGTTGCGTCCATCAGGTGCGTGCGGCCGATCTTGATCACATCCTCGAATGCCTTCGCTTTCTGATCGAGAACATCGCGCAGCTGGCGCGCCGCAGGCAGAAGGTGCTGCGTGAGTCTCTCGGCCGCTGCAATGTGCATGGCCGTTGGAAATGTGTCGTTTGAGCTCTGCGCTTTGTTCACATCATCGTTTGGATGGATCGGGTCCTTTGATCCCATCTGGCCGCCGGCCAGTTCAATGGCGCGGTTGGAGATGACTTCGTTCGCATTCATGTTGGTCTGCGTGCCGCTTCCGGTCTGCCAGACGACGAGAGGGAAATGATCATCGAGCTTTCCATCGATGACTTCGTCGCATGCGCGCATCATCAGATTGACCTTCTCCTGCGTGAGAAGGCCCAGCTCACGGTTTGCAATGGCTGCGGCTTTTTTCAGGATGCCGAGGGCGCGAATGAATTCGCGCGGAAACCTGTCTCCGCCGATCTTAAAATGTTCCAGGGATCTCTGTGTCTGCGCACCCCAGTATTTGTCCTGGGCGACCTGGATTTCTCCCATGCTGTCGCGTTCTACGCGGTTCATGTTATTCTCCTTCAGGCAGTTCGTCTGATTGTGAGCAGAGACAGATCATCGTCAAAAGTATTTCTTCCGAGCTGATGGACGAGCCGGTCCATGATCCTGTGGTTGATCTTTTCGATATCCTGCGTTTCGCCTATGGCCTCGCGGAACAGAGCGAGGAAACCGTCGAGATCGACTGTCTTGCCCACGCCGTCTACAGCCTCAGTAATTCCGTCTGTATAGAGAAGAATCGTGTCGCCGACGGCCACATCAAAACTAAACTGTTCGAAGGGAACGCGGCGGTCTGCTTCGAGAACGCCGATCCATGGACCGCGGGTCTGATACACGTCCATTCTGTCTTCTGCCGGGCGGTACACGAGAATCTTCAGATGAGAGCCTGCATAGGTCACGCGACCATTCGGATCCATTCGCAGGAGCACGAACGTCATGAAGCTCTTTTCCGTCAGACTCGAAGCCGTGCGCGAAAATGAAAAATTCAAGATCGCCAGCGCTTTGCCGGGATCCTGAACCTGCTGGTCTCGGAGAATCTGGTGAAGCGCGGTGCGGGCCAGCATCACAAGCAGACCTGCCTGAATTCCGTGTCCGGTTACATCGCCCATTGCAAACCAGTTATGGCCGCGCAGTTCGAGCGCGTCGACGTAGTCTCCGCCCGCTCCGGCTCCGGACATGGTTCGCATGATCACGTGCCAGTTGTACGGTCCGCCTTCGAGCCTGTTATGCGGAAGCAGGTCTGTCTGGATTTTTCCGGCGAGACGGATGTCCCGCGCAAGTTCAGCCTTGAGCCGGTCGAGACGCTTCTCTGCCTGATCGCGGACGGACCGGTACGCTTCGCATAAGATCCAGATGATGACGAGCGCGACGGCAGAATTCGCAAAGAACCGCCCATGCCAGAACTGCCGTTCTTCTTCGCTCGCGTATTGAAAGTCCTGCTGGTAATAAAACGGAAGAAATGCGATGACCTGAATCACAAGGCCCGCAAGGCTGATCCATCGGTTGAAAAGAAAATGCAGTGCGACCACCATCGCAGCGGCAAACGGCAGCCCGGCCGGCGGAAAGACGCGCGAGAGATATGAGTTCGCGTAGTTCGCGGCTCCTGCCATGCTGACGAGCGCGAGAGCGATCCATCTGTATCCGCGCGTTTTCAGAGCGATGATGAGTCCCATGCCGATCGTCATGAGCGCTGCAAGCACCAGAACAATTTCGCCGATCTCTTTTGTTTCGCGAAACACCAGGATGCCGCGGATATACATGAAGATCGAGACGCATCCGCCGGTGACCATGACGATCTGAAGCCTGCGGCGCTCCTGATAGTCCTGGA
>CAZUJO010000011.1:17180-19394 GCA_964619995.1 uncultured Leptospiraceae bacterium | reverse complement strand
GTCGTATAACGTCTGAGAAATTGCAGAAAGCGGCGGAACATATTATTTAGTAATTCTCAAATTTCCGAGCACATCGCGGGCACGGTCTCTTCCGGAAAAGCCGAGAAAAACGCCTTTGAACCGCCCGATTTCGTAGTATTCGACGCCCTTTCCCGGTTCAAGCATTTCGTAGACACTGCAGGAGGCCTTTGATGCTCCCTCGCGCCCGAGCCGGGCCGGCCAGCAGATCCCCGCGTTCAGTTCGCTCAGAGTGGATGTGGAGCTGATTCCGCGCCGCTTGTCCCAGAATCGTCTGTATTCCGCCAGGTCTCTGAATTTTCCCGGGTTCTTCCAGAGGTCGTAGGCGATGAAGATGGATTCGGACTCATGGCCAAGATAAATGGAGCGCTGGATCATATCCGGCGAAACGCTGTTGCGTGCACGCATGGCGCGAAAGGACCCCAGAACTTCAAGGCTGATTCCGGCTGTATCGCTGCGGAAGCTGGTCGTGTTCTTGTCTCTGCTGTAGAACAACAGCGGATCGCAGTCATCAAGCCACTCGGTGAGATCGCGCTTTCTTGAAAGATCGTTCAGCCGCTGTACGGCGCTGCGGGATTCAAGCACGTTCATGCGCGAAACAATCTGATACAGGCATACAGCTTCGCCCGGCGCATTTGCCTTCCACAGCGCATCCGCTTCCGCGATGTGGAGAACGGCATCTTCGACGACCGGAACGACAGGCTTCCAGTCCCCGTGCTTCACATCCATTTCGACGTCGGCATTGTGCTTGAGAACGAACACGCGGCCGTAGTGATCTTTCACCTGGGCTTCGGCCGGGGCCAAAAAAGCCAGGTACGTGATTGACATGCTGACGACGGCGCGCAGAAACACGGTGTGTTTGAACAGGAAAAGGAATCCTTTCTCAAGATCAAGGCCATTGCAAAGCCGTTCCTCGACTGGATGGTCGACATCCAGCATGAAGGTCTCGAAAAAGTCCCGAAAGAAGGGGGCTGCATTCTTGTAGGCAATCACCGCTCGGACATGGATCCCTTTGTCGTCGCATCGGTTGTGCCGCGTTACATTTCCTGGATCGCGGCCGAATACACGCAGCGCATTCCCGTATTCAAGAACCTGGTGCGCGAAACCGGCGTGATTCCCATGCAGATCGACGGCAACGTCTCGGTTGCGAGCATCAAGCGGACCATGAGCGTCCTGAAGTCAGGGGAAATCCTCGGGATTTTCCCGGAAGGCCACGACTACATGGTGCGAAATCAGTTCTCCTCGCCCATGGTCGATTTTCACCAGGGCTTTGCCACGTTTGCCGTGCGCGGCCGCGCGCCGATCATTCCGTTTGTGATCATTCCGGTCGAAGAGGACCTGGAAACGATCCCGGTTCCCGGCTACGTGCGGCAGCTCTTCGGGCTTCCCGAAGAGGTCTGCAAGATTCCCCACCGCGTCGTTTATAAGAAAGTGAAGATTATCTTCTGCGATCCGGTCCACCATGAGGATTACAGGGATGTTCCCGGCCGTGAGAGCGTGCTGGTGCACCACGTGCGACGTACTATGGAAGATCGTTTGAGCGCGCACGGTTTCGGGTAATAGTTCGTCCGTCGGATCGTGATTTGTCCCGGTCAGTTCGAAAAGTACTTGCGGGATTTGGGTTTTTTCCGAATAGGCTGGTGAGAGCACATTTTATAGAATGCAACTGCGCTTCCTCAACTGTCACTTTCTTGCCGTCCCGGCGTCGGCCCTTTCATAATGCTCCGCACTTCTTCCATTGTATTTGACCGTTCTAACTATCAGGAGAGCTAATTGCAGCAGCACAGAAACAAGCCACCATCGTCCAAAGATCCCCGCACAAACCGACAGATCACCAATCCAAAGGTCCGACTCGTTGTAGACGGCAAAGGAACTGAAGTTGTAGATACGCGGTTCGCCATTGAGCAGGCGGAAGCCAGGGGACTTGACCTCGTTGAAATCTCTCCTGACCAGGATCCGCCCGTTTGCAAGATCGTAGACTTTGGCAAATGGAAGTTCGAACAGCAGAAACGCAAGAAAGAGCAGGCCAAGAACCAGCACGTCATTCAGATCAAAGAGATCAAACTGCGCCCGAAAATCGGCGTAAACGACTACAACATCAAGAAAAACCAGGCCGTTGAGTTTCTCGAGAAGGGAGACAAGGTCAAAGTCACGCTCCGCTTTCGCGGACGAGAGATTGCGCACCCGGAACTGGGC
>CAZUJO010000011.1:16569-17170 GCA_964619995.1 uncultured Leptospiraceae bacterium | reverse complement strand
CGCCGCAGTTGAGACACCGGCGAAAATGGAAGGCAAGCAGATCGTCATGGTCCTGTCTGCAAAGCCCGGGCAGAAGAAAAAGGTCGATGTAAAACCAAAACCGGTTGCACCGGCGGGCCAGACTGAAAAATCTGGCGAACAGACCTGACAGGTGTCATCATGTCCAAATTAAAGACAAATAAATCAGCCGCGAAGCGCTTTCGCCTTACATCGACCGGCAAAGTCAAGCGCCGCCGGGCTTTCGGGAATCATATCCTGACCAAAAAATCTGCGAAAAGAATGCGTCATCTGAAGAAGATTACTCATATTCATGATTCCGATCTGAAGCAGATTCACACCCTTCTTCCGTACGGAGGCAGATAATGCGCGTAAAAGGCGGCCCTACTCACAAGAATCGCAGAAAACGCCTGATGAAGCAGGCGAAGGGTTTCCGCGCTGGCGCGGGAAGACTCTATCGCACAGCCATCCAGGCAGTCATTCACGCTGAAGAGCACCGTTTTGCGTCCCGCAAGCAGTTCAAGCGCTCCATGCGTTCGCTCTGGATTGTTCGAATCAATGCAGCCTGCCGCGAAAACGGCGTAAGCTACTCGAACTTCCTCCA
>CAZUJO010000011.1:0-16559 GCA_964619995.1 uncultured Leptospiraceae bacterium | reverse complement strand
GCTTGCGAACCTGGCCGTTACGGATCCAGCCGCTCTCAAAGCGCTCATCCTCAAGGTCTCGAAAAAAGCCGCCTGATCGCCTGATCGCGCGGTTTTTTTCGCCCTGCGCGAAAAAAATCTACTTGTTCTCAGGTTGTTTGCCGTTCAATACTGTAACCCTGTTATAGTAGCTTTGGGCGGGAAAAATGATCACACTTCAACAACTTGATGAACTCGAAGGGCGGATAGTTCGCGCCCTTGAATTAATTGGAGACCTGCGGGCAGAGAACTCCCGTCTTGAATCCGAAAACGAACACCTTCGTTCAGAGCACGACCAGCTGAAGCTCGCCCTCGAGCAGAAAGAAAAGGAAATGGCGGGTCTGCGCACGCAGCTCGATCAGACGGGCGCGGAACTCAAAGAACTCCGCTCCAAAGAAGAAGTCCTGGAAAAGAAAATCCAGGAAATGCTCTCGCGCCTTACAGACATGGAAAAGGGAAGACCGGCGTCTTCGGCTCCCGCCCATGCTTCTTCCGCTGCACCCGCTCCGGCGCCGGTTTCTGCTCCAGCCGCAGCACCTTCTGCGCCTGCCGCTCTCGCAGCAGCTCCAGTCGTAACACCGGCTCCGGCCCGTGTCGAAGAAGATGAAAGCGTTGTAATTATCGAAGACGTTCCGCCTGCCAAGCCTGCAGCACCTGCTCCGGCTCCAGCAGCCGCAGCTGCTGTTGCGCCCGCCGCCGAACCACACGTAGTCGCCGCATCTGCGCCCGCTCACGCAGCGGAGCCGGAAGAAGAAATCATCATCCTGGACGATGAGGAAGATGACATCGTTCTTTCGCAGGAAGACGAACTTGAAATCATTTCAGAAGATCTTCCGGCAGCGAAAGCAACGCCGGTCGCTTCCGCCCCTGCAGCGGCGCCGGCTCATGCAGCAGGCTCTCATGCAGACGAAGACATTGTTCTCGAAGATGACGAGGAAAGCCTCGGTGTGTTCGATGTAGAAGACGAAGACGATTTCCTGATCGTTGAAGAAGACAAGTGAGCGCAGCCCGGACCACAGTGAACATTCTCGGCGAAAGCTTCACCATCCGGGGTGAAGCGTCCGAGGATTACATCGCAGAAGTTGCGCGCATGGTAGACGGCACCATGCGTGAGATCCGCGGGCAGCAACAGAACCTGGATCGATTCAAGCTCGCTGTTCTTGCAGCCATCAACATCGCAGACGAGCTCATGCGCCGCAAACAGGAGCCGGAGATCAAGCCGGACGAAGAAGCGAACCGCCGCGCAAGCCAGCTCATCGCCCTCCTCGACGAAGGACTCGTGGGCGAGCGTCTGGCCGGCTGAGGACGACATTCCTTCCAAATCAGAATGCCGAGCCGCGGCCCTTGCGGAAATGCGGAAGTTTTCCCGCGATGATCGCGCAGAGCGAGCCCTCTTAAACCTCAAACCAATCGTACGCGAGTGCAGGGGTCGGATTCTGGCCTTTGCGGCCGACGCACAGGAGCCGGACGTGCTTTCCGTTCTGCGCGAAGGCGCCTATTTGCCGCGGATTCTGGAAGGCTCGGCGATGGAGTTCCGGCTCGCTCGCCCCGAGGAGCTGACTCCCGGAAAGTTCGGGATCCTTCAGCCCCCGGCGGAAAATCCGCGATTTGTGCCTCCCGCCGGGCCGAATGATCTGGTAATTGTGCCTGCACTTGCCGTTAATAAAGAAGGCTGTCGTCTCGGAAGGGGAGGCGGGTACTATGACCGTATGCGAGAGGTTCTCCAGGGCGCGCGCGTGGTTGCGGTTCTGCCGGACTCTCTGGCCGGTATGGACTTTCCATCTGAGGATCATGATCTCCGGGTGACGACAGTGGTTACGGAAACAGGCATTCATGAGCAAAGAAATTTTTAGCGGCGAACTCGAGGGCATGGATCTCGATGCGGCTTCGGAAACGGAGCTGGTTCAGTTTCTGGTTTTCGCATCCGGCGAAGGCGTCTACGGAATCAACATTCTCGATACACACGAAATCCTAAAACCGGTGCCGGTCACGCGGCTGCCGAATGTCGAACCTGAATTCCTGGGAGTTCTGAACCTGCGCGGCAACATCATCCCGCTTCTCGACACGAACCGCAAGTTTGCGGATTCCTATTCTGATATTACCAACCTGAGCCGCATCGTCGTCTGTGCCACGGGCGGAAAGCTGCTCGGACTCCTTGTGGACCGCATTCTCGAAGTGGCGCGGATTTCCGCGGACCGCATTGAAGGGAAAGAAGTCAGCGGTCTTTCGAACCGCTACGTAAACGGAGTCGGACGATCCGATTCCAGATTGTTCTTAATACTCAACCTTTCAGTTCTATTGAGCAAGGGAGAGGAGCATGGCTGAAGACCGCTACTTAGAGTTGTTCCTGGAAGAAGCGGGCGAGCAGATCGAAGAGCTCAGCCAGGCCCTGCTGCGTCTGGAAAAAGATCAGAACAATCTCGAAACCATCAACGATGTGTTTCGCAACGCGCACACACTGAAATCCTCTGCAGCCTTCGTCGGACTCGATGATCTCTCCACGCTTGCGCATCACATGGAAGATCTTCTTCACCTGATCCGCTCCGGCGGACTCGCTGTAACCACGCCGCTCGTCAGTCTTTTCTTCCGCTGTCTCGACCGGATTCGCGCGGCGGTAGCAGTCGTTGCGGGCGGCTCGCGCCCGGACGATAAATTCGATGATCTCATTGGTTCTCTCGATTCCGTAAAGAAAGACGCATCACCGAGCGGCGCAAAGGCGCAGACTGCCCCGCCGCAAGCTTCGCCCCCGGCGTCCGGGCCCGCCGCGCCTGCAGCTCCATCGGGCGCGTCTGCCGTGCCTGTCGCCCCGTTCATGGAAGAGCATCCGAGCGCAAGTTTCGAACTGTCGTTCGGCGAACAGGAGATGCTGAAATCCCAGGCGGGCTCTCAGCGCATCTACGAAGGTTTTGTTCGCCTGGACCATGATGCGCCCATGAAGGGACTGCGTTACATGCTGCTCACGCAGAACCTCAAGAAGGCCGGCACAATTTTCAAATGCCTTCCGACCGAGGCGGAGCTCGATGCGGGCAGCTCGGCGGCATCCTTTCAGTTTTTCTTTTTCGGCGATATCTCTTCCGCCGATCTCACAAAGCTCTGCCAGGTCGACATGGTCGAAGAGGTGCGCATTTCTGAGAAACAGTTCGGGGGCGTGCGCGACACGCAGAAGACAGCGCAGGAAGACACGGCCGTCAAAACGCGAAACATCAAAGTCTCCTCCGAGAAGATCGACTACCTGCTGAACAGCGTCGGCGAACTCGTCATCACGAACTCAGGGCTGCAGAAGATCTACGAAGACCTGCAGGGCGAATACCGGGATTCCGCGCTTCTGGCTGAGCTGAAGAGCCGGATCGATCAGGCTGCACGGATTGCTCGCGATCTTCAGTCCGGTATCATGAAGACCAGGATGATTCCCGTGGGTCTCGTGTTTCACAGATTCACGCGTCCTGTGCGCGACATCGCGCTAGAACTCGGCAAAGACGTTCAGTTTGAATTTCACGGCGAAGAGACAGAGATGGACAAGAACATCATCGACGGTCTCAACGAGCCGCTGCTTCATCTGGTGCGCAATTCGCTCGACCACGGCATCGAACTGCCGGCGCAGAGAAAAACATCTGGAAAATCGCCGACGGCGAAGATCTCCATGCATGCCTACCAGAGCGGGAACAGCATCTTCCTGGAAGTGCGCGACGACGGGCGCGGGCTGAATAAAGAAGCGATTCTCAAACGCGCGCGCGAAAACGGCCTCATTGCGCCGGACGCGACGCCTTCTGACGATGAAATCTACAACTGCATTTTCCAGGCGGGCTTTTCCACAGCCGAGAAGGTGACGGATCTCTCGGGCCGCGGCGTCGGAATGAACGTGGTGAAGAAGATGGTCCAGGAATTCAAAGGTTCGGTTTCCATCAGAAACGAGCCGGGCCAGGGCTGTGCGTTCATTCTCCAGTTCCCGCTGACCCTTGCGATTGTGGCTGCGATTCTCGTGCGGGTTGCAGGCGAAGACTACGCGTTCCCTCTTTCCGATGTTGTGGAAACCATCAAGATCGACCGCCGCGAAATCACATCGCTGCAGGGGCGCGATATCATTCACCTTCGCGGCGACATTCTGCCCGTTTTCTCGCTTTCGCGGCTGATGGGAGTTCACGCCGAGTCTCCCCTTGAGGAATTTCCGGTCATCATTGCAAGCGTGGCCGGACGCAAGCTTGCATTCCTCGTAGATGAGATGATCGGGAAGAAAGAAATCGTCATCAAGTCTCTGGAACAGAACTTCCGCGCGGTCCGCGGTCTCATTGGCGCATGCCTCATGGGCGACGGAAGCATCGTGATGGTGCTCGACGTGCACGGTCTCATGGAGCTTGCTCAAAAAGAAGCCTCTCTGGACAACTCCCTTCGCGCACTCGACGCAATCGCGGCGATGGAAGACAACGCCGTTACGGCTACGCGCCGTTATGCGGAAAAGATCGCGGCCATGCAGCGGCGCATCCGGGTTCGAGTGCGGGAAAATACGCCTGTGCGCGACGGCGGGTCGGACCGCGGGGATTCGAGAAATTCAGGGCTTCCGGCCAGCGTCGGCACGGATGCGCGCGGCGAGCGCGATGGAAAGCCGGGAATGCAGACGTTTGCTCCGCAGCTCGAAGTCCGCGTGGAAGAACCCGCACGACCGGCGGTCGATCAGGCCGCAGCTCCCGCCGCGACTCCGCCCAAAGACGCTTCGCATCAGGAAGCTCTCGAAATTCTTCAGCGCGAACGGTCAGAGCGCATGAAGCGCGCGGAGATTCATGAGCCGCATGCGCGCATCGCGCTTTCGGAACAGGATTTTTCAAGGTTGAATTCCGTCGTGAATACGGGAACAATTCAGGCCGGGCTCGTTCTTTCTCAGCTCCTGGGTTCAGAGGTGCAGGTATCCGTACCTGATTTTCAGGCGATCGACTTTGGCCGCCTTCCTGAATTTTTGCCGCCAGATCCTGTGGTTGGCGTATTCCTCTCCACTGAGGACAACTTCCGTTCTATTCTGCTTCTTGCTTTTGACGAAGAAACAGGTTACCGCGCTGCCGCGGATCTCATGGGAATGCCTGTGGATCAAAGGCGCAGCATTTCTGAGGAAGATCTTCAGTCTGTCATGTCCGAGCTTACGAACATTGTCTGTGCGAGCATCCTGAACGAGCTTGCGAACAAGACGGGAATGTCCATACCTCCGACTGTGCCCGGCTATCTGCACGGCAAGAACACAGCTCTCATCGAGCAGATCACGGCGCGCGATCCGGACGTTGTGCGCCGGAAACTTCTGTATTTCAGCACGGACTTTTTCCGCGGCGAAATGGAACTGCTTGGCAGAATCTTCTTCATGCCGGAAGAAGCTTCCCTGGCGCAGATTGTTAAGAAACTTTAATACGAACCATGGCCTTTCGTGTTCTGATTGTAGACGATTCTCTCCTTGTGCGCGCAGCGGTCGGCGATATGATCGGCGCGATTCCAGGCGCGGAGATCTGCGGCCGCGCCGTCAACGGGGCAGAGGCCGTTGAAAAGATTGCCACGCTGAAACCGGATCTCGTCATTCTCGACATCGAAATGCCGGTCATGGACGGCATGACCGTGCTGCGCGAATTGAAACTGCGCGGCATGAAGATTCCGGTGCTGATGCTGTCTGTGCTCACGCAGCACGGAGCGCGCACAACCTTCCAGGCGCTAGAGCTCGGCGCTCTTGACTTTATTCCAAAGCCGTCGGCGCAGGCCGGCCTCCAGCTGGCTGACATTCAGGGGATTCTCGTCGACAAGGTCAGCGGTCTGATGGCGGCGAAGGGCGAAAGCGTCTACTCCGCCCCGGCGACGCGCGCGGACCGGCATTCGGCCGCGAAGCTCGATGTCGTGATGATTGGAAGTTCCACGGGCGGACCTCAGGCCCTGCACCGAATCTTCCGGGATTTTACGGAGCCGTTTCCTGCCCCGGTTCTGATCGTTCAACATATGCCGCCTGTGTTTACCGCCGCATTCGCGGAGCGCCTGAATCAGGTCGGCGCGATGGAAGTGCTCGAAGCAACCGAGGGAATGGAGCTCAAGCCGAATCGCGCAATTCTTGCCCCCGGCAACCGGCACATGTCGGTCCTTGACGGAAAAATAGTCCTTTCGGATGATCCACCTGTGCGGTCGCACCGCCCCTCGGTCGACTATACTCTGAACCGCGTGATCGATGTGTTTGGAAACGCGGTGGCGGCGCTGATCATGACCGGAATGGGCCAGGACGGCCTGGACGCCATGACGCGCCTGTATCGGGCTGGAGGGCTTACCCTGGCCCAGGATGAGGCTTCGAGCGTGGTTTTCGGCATGAATCGCCGCGCAATCGAAGCAGGCGTCGTGGACCGGGTTGTTACGCTCGAGGAAGCCGCTTCTGTGCTGCGGAGTTTTTTTTAGATTGCACCGAAACATGATCCCAAAAATGATTCCAGTGGGTTTCGAGGAAAGATGGCCAGAGTACTGATTGTTGATGACGCAAAATTCATGAGAACGCTCGTGCGCGACGCTCTCACCAAAGCAGGCCACGAAATCGTGGGCGAGGCAGAGAACGGCAACCAGGCTGTTGACCTGTACAAGAATCTCAAGCCCGACCTGGTCACCATGGACATTACCATGCGTGAAAAAGACGGTCTCGACGCAGCCTCTGAGATTCTGAAATCGGACAATCGCGCCCGCATCATCATGGTGACGGCGCTCGGTCAGGAAGACCTTCTGGCGCGCGCGATCAAAATGGGTGTGAAGGACTTCGTCGTAAAACCATTCCCGCCGGAGCGACTGCAGCAGGCCGCTGCGAAAGCACTGTCCTGAGTCGTCCGCAATCATGATAAGCATCGCCGGGCAGCAAGAGGAAGCCGGCTTTCTTGTCTCCTGGGTAGGACCCGAAGGAGAAGAGAAGGGTCCGCTTTCGCTTCTCTGGGATCTCATTGAGTCCTATCGCATTGACATCTTCGATGTCTCCCTCGTCAAAATCACAGAAGACTTTCTCTCTTATATGAAGAACGCCGCGCTCACGCTCGAGCAGGCCAGTTCATTTACAGTGATGGCGGCCCGCCTGCTTTATTACAAAAGCAGGGCCCTTCTTCCCGACCCCGGCTTCGAGGAAGACACAGAAGACCGTCTGCCTCCGGAACTCATCACGCAGCTCCTCGAATACCGCAAGTTTCAGTTTGCCTCTGATAAACTTCGTGATCTTGAAGAGATCACGTCCGGCATGATGCGTCGCCGCATAACGGACGAGATTACAGGCGAAGAATATTTCGAAGCGAGCCTCGCTGATCTCGTTCAAGCCTATACGGCCGTGCTCGCGCGCATCCGCGAGTCGCAGCAAGAAGAGCCGATGTATCAGGTTCGCATGACAGAAATTACAGTGGAAGAAAAAATCGCGCACATCCGCGGTATCTTTGAAAACGCCGTCTCCTGTCTGTTCACGGATCTGCTTGTGGATCTCGAAGACCGCGGCGTTGCCGAAGTGATTGCGGCATTCCTTGCGATTCTTGAGCTCACGAAGCTTGGAGAGCTGGTTCTGCGCCAGAGAGTGAACTTCACTCCCATCGAAGTTCACAAGAAATCATACATTCTTACCTGATATGACGGACGACAAAGAGCAATTAACGGATCAAGAACATCTTGCGGTGCCCGTCTCCGAAGACGCCGGCCTTCCTGCGTTCCGCGATCTTGCGCCTGAAGAAATGGCGCGCTTCCGCGGACTCATAGAGGCTGTCCTGTTTGTTTCTTCCGAGCCGCAGACCGTGGCCATGCTTGCGCGCACGATTCAACTCGACCGCGTAAACACCCGCATTCTTGCCGACAGTCTTGTGGACGATTACGCGGAGCGTGAGGGCGGAATCAGCCTGCGCGAAATTGCCGGCGGATATCAGTTTGTGACATCCGACCGCTACAGCGAAGAGATGCGTCTGATCATGCAGACTTCCAGAAAAGAAAAGCTGAGCCGGAGCGTGATGGAAACGCTTGCGATTATTTCCTACCGTCAGCCGATCACTCTTCCCGAAATTGAAGAAGTGCGCGGAGTCGCTTCGCGTCCGCACATTGCGACTCTGCTTGCGAAACGGCTCATCAAACCGCAGGGAACCCGTCCGGTGCCCGGCCGGCCGACGCTCTACGTTACTACAAAAGCATTTCTCCAGCATTTTGCATTGAACTCTCTGGCCGAACTTCCTCCGCTCGAGGAAGTCAAGGAACTGAAATTCGATGAAATCGAATGAGATCGACAGTCTTCGCCAGAAGATCGACGGCATTGACCGTTCCATTGTGGATTTGATTCTGCAGCGAACGGAGGCCGTTGAGAAGATCGGAAAAATCAAGAAAAGCCAGGGGCTTCCCATCTTTCGCCCCGATCGTCACGGCGCCGTCTATCTTCGCGTAGGCGATATGGTGCCCGAGGCTTTGAGCTCCGGGATTCGCGCTGTCTACCGCGAAATCATGTCCATCGGGATGGCCGCGGAAGGCAACCTGACCTTCCTTGCTCCCGACGCGATTACGGCTGCTGCCGCGCGGGTGGTTTTCGGATCTTCCGTTGAAATCGGGCTCACAGACATTCCCTCGTTGATCGCGCGTGTGCTTGCAGACCGCAATTGCTACGGATTCTTAAGCGACTCGGACGGCTCGCTCGAAGAGATCCTTGATTCCGAAGCATTGATTTACGGCGAAGCGATTCTGCGCCCCGACCATCGCCGGTATCTTGTGATCTCTTCCTGGAACTGCCCGCCCTCAGGCGATGACCGGACGAGTGTTGCCGCATCCGGAGAAATCCGCGAGCTGATCGGGTGCATTGAGCAGACGGGCCGCGATGTCCTTCGCGTGGAGACTTTTCAATCTGCAAAACCCGGCGGGACCTGCGCGTTTCTTGACTTCCCCGGTCACAAAGATGACGCTGACTGCGCGATGATTCTCGACAGCCTTCAGTCAAAGGCCGCCTGGTTCCGCTTTCTCGGATCGTACCCTGCGGCGGTGGAACTGTGATTCGTTTCAATACCGTCTGGATTCACGGCATGGGCATGATGGGCGCGTCCCTTGCCCTTGCTCTTCGCAAATCATCCGAGTTCAAAGGGCGCGTTCTGGGCGCCGTGCGTTCCGAAAAAAGCGCCGAGTACATTCGCACAACGGATCTCTGCGACGACGTATGCGTGGTGAGTTCCGGCAAAGAAGCGCGTCTTCACATCGAGTCCCTCGATTCAAATTCACTCGTAGTTCTCGGAGTGCCCGTTGCGTCGGCGGTGGCTCTTCTCGGCGACCTGGGCGGTCTTCCGCACCTCGTCACGGATATGTCTTCGACGCGCGCAGATGTTCAGAACGCAGCGCGCAATGTTCGTTTCGTAGGCTCGCATCCCATCTGCGGGTCAGAAGACACCGGCCCCCAGGCGGCGCGGCCCGGTCTTTTTGAAAATCGCCTGTGCATCATCACGCCCGCTTCGCATTCAAAAGAAGAGGACGTAACGCTCGTGCAGGAGTTCTGGCAGGATCTCGGAATGAATGTCGTTTCCATGCCTGCGGACGAACATGACCGTATTCTCGCCTACCTTTCGCACGGCCCGCACGTAATTTCCGGCCTTATGGCGCACTGGGGAATGTCTCCTTCTGTTGCGAAGGCCGTGCATCGCTCTCCGGTTCCCCTGACGGGCGGCGGATTCCGCGACATGGTCCGCATTGCCGGATCAAATCCCGAAATGTGGCTGGATATCTTTCGCACGAACCGCAAAGAGATCGTTGCCTCGCTTGAGGCGTTTCGTGAAGCCATGTCTGAAACGATCCGCCTTCTCGAGAAGGGCACGGACGAAGAACTCATGCAGTGGCTGAGGGACGCGCGACGGAAGCGAAATATTCTCTCCGGCTATCCTGAAGACAAATGAAACCTTTGATCATCACTCTGGACGGTCCTGCCGGTTCCGGAAAAAGCAGCGTCGCAAAGCAGCTGGCCCGGCGGCTCGGTATGCTTCATGCCGATTCCGGCGCGATCTATCGCACATTTACCCTGGCCTTGATGCGTCGCCTGGGCCCCGGGCCGGACCACGAAGCGTTCGGCCAGAAGCTGGCGCAGACATCGGTCTCGCCGGATTCGCTCGAAGTCAGCATCCTGACCGATGGAACGCATCAGTACAATCTCATTCGCGGCCAGGATCAGGCCGATGAGATTCGCTCGCCTGACGTTACTTCGCGCATCCGCTACATAGCGGACCGCCGAGACTTTCGGGAAGCGGTCAATGCGCTTCTGCGGGGAATGACGAATGTCGTGGCGGATGGTAGAGATATGGGAAGCGTCGTGTTTCCTCATGCGACTTTTAAATATTATCTCGAAGCGTCCGTAGAAATCCGCGCGGAACGCAGAATGGCAGAGAATGAAGCCCGTGGTTGGAAGGAAGATCTGGAAACAATCAAGGAAAGCATTCGCCGCCGCGATCATGAAGACCAGAACCGCGCATTCGGCGCGCTGATTCGAACTCCTGATATGATTCTAATTGACACCGGGTCTTTAAATCTGGATGGTGTTATCGGACGCATTCTCAACAGCCTTCAGATCAAGTTTTAATCTCAACCCCTTCCCAACTTCACTTTCATGACATCAAAAAGCAGCACACCATTTGACCTGGATCAAAAAGAGACTAAGTCGATGGAGGATGTGCTCGGTGCGCTCGGCGGCCAGGGCGATATCCAGAACGGAGATTTGATCGAGGCAGTCGTCAGTCAGTGCGATGACCGCGAAGTCTACCTGGATGCAGGCGGAAAAACGGAAGGGTCGTGTCCGCTTTCTGAATTCACAGAGAAGCCGCCCGTTGGTTCGCGCGTTACTGTGGTTCTTGTTTCACGCGGCGGAGATCAACCGCCCCGCTTTTCCCGAAAGCTCGCAGAGCAGCGCAAAGCCTGGGAAGACATCAAGGAAGCGTATCAGTCCAAAGCGCGCCTTTCGGGCAAGATTGCGCGCGTAGTCGATCATGGATTCATCGTCAATGTGGGGCAGCTCGATCTGTTCATGCCTCTTTCGCAGTCCGGCCTCCGCCCGAACAAGGCTCTCACGGTCGGAAGCGAAGTTGATTTCAAAATTCTCGAAATCAAAGACAACAAGCACTCTGCCATTGTAAGCCATCGCGCCGTTCTCGAAGAAAAGAACGAAACGCTCTGGAATGATCTCGTCTCCAAACATGCCGAAGGCGACGTTGTGACTGCAAAAGTCGCGCGCCGGGTTTCCTACGGCCTCTTCGCAGAGCTCTGCGGCATCGAAGGACTTGTGCACCAGTCCGACGTCTCTTATAAGAAGAATGTATCTCTCCGCGACCGCTTCCCGATCGGCGCAGAAATTCAGGTAAAGATCCTGAAGATGGACCGCGAAAACAACCGCCTCTCCCTGGGAATCAAACAGCTGCAGGAAGATCCGTGGGAATGGGCGAAGCGCGAGCTGAAAGCAGGCGACGTAGTGGAAGGCACGATCATGAACGTGACCAACTACGGGGCGTTTTTCGAAATTCGCGAAGGACTCGAAGGACTCATCCACGTTTCCGATCTGACCTGGTCAGGAAAGCGCGAAAACCCTGGCAAGATTGTTGAGCCAGGCAAGCAGACGAAAGCTAAGATTCTCTCTATCGATCTGGAGAATAAGCGTATATCGCTCGGCCTCAAGCAGCTCGAAGAAGATCCGTTTGAATCCGTTGCTCGCTCGATGAAAGTGGGCGAAACTGCCGAAGGCGTTGTGTCGAGCATTACGAAGTTCGGCGCATTTGTGAAACTGCGCGACGGAGTGGACGGCCTCATTCGCTATTCTGATTACTCGCACGACGAGCCGGTCGACAGAAAGATGCTCACAGCAGGGCAGACCGTCAAGTTCAAGGTGCTTGAGATCGACCGGGCCAGGCGGAAGATCACGCTGGGCATCAAACAACTTTCACCGGGCCCGTATGAAATCCTTAAAAAGAAATACAAACGCGGCGACGTCCTTGACTGCACTGTCAAGAGCGTGACCCAGTTTGGTTTGTTCGTCGACTTTGGCGAAAAACAGGAAGCATTGATCCACATTTCGCGCGTTCCGATTCCGGAAGGAAAGAAGCTCGATGAGGTTTTCAAAGCAGGAGATCAGTTGAAGGCGGTTCTCACGCGCATTGACTCCGATGACAAGAAGATCTCCATGTCCATCGTGGACTACGAGAAGAAAGCGGAACGCGACATCATCAACCAGTACATGAAGAGAGAGGATTCTCCGTCCACGAGCAGCCTCGGCTCTTACATGAAAAATTTGAAGCTCTGATATGCGTCGAAAGGTAGTAACTCCAGAAGCTGTTGATCCATTGCGCGATTTCCACGGGAATCGCTTTGAGCGGGCTGTTGCCAGCGCCTTCTACTGGATGCGCCAGCACTCACGTGAAATGTTGCTGGGCCTGGCGGTCTTTCTGATTGCCGGCATTGGTCTATTGTCCTTTTTCATTTACCGCGACTATCGTGAGCAGAAGAGTCTGACAGACTTCGAAGAACTCATGAAAAGCCCCGTCATGGCAACGGGCAGCGGCGCCGAGAAGGTGGCCGTCGAAAAACTGGAGAAATATCTTCAGACCTATCCAAACGATCATGCGCAGCTTCGCGCAGGCCTCAAAAAGGCCGGCCTGCTTGTGAAGATCGGCGAAAAAGAAAAAGCCGGCGATACGCTCGTAGACATGGCGCGCATTGTCGAGACTCCCGAACTTTCCGCTCTCTTCTCCTACCGCGCAGGTCTTCTCTATGAAGACAAAGGCAAATTCGCAAAAGCTGAGTCAGCGTACTCTGACGCTTCGCAGAAGCTCATGGACGAAGGCGGAGCGGCCGTTCTTGCCCGCTTTGGCCAGGCGCGCGCTCTGATTCTTCTTGGAAAAGACCGCGAAGGCCGCGAAGTCATGAAGAAGATGCTCGAGATCAAAGACGCAGAGAGCATCGCAGACCTTCGCATTGCAGCAGCGGCATTCCTGATTCAGCACGGCAAGTAACATGGGCACATTCACGTTTGCTCTGCCTGCGGGCAGACTTGCCCTGGAAAGCATTCAGTTCTTCCGCGAAAGCGGCCTGTGTGATATTCGTATTCCCGAGTCATCGCGCGAGCTCTGCTTCACCGACGCCACGGGCAACTTCCGGGTCATCCTCGTCCGGCCGACCGATGTTCCTACCTACATCATCCAGGGCGGCGCGCACGCAGGCATCACGGGCAAAGACATACTCCTCGAAAACTCCTACGACGTAACGACGCCGCTCGAACTTGGTTTCGGAAAATGCAGGCTGTCGCTTGCGGGCGCTCCGGGCGAAAAGTTTGTGGAGCGAAAACACCTTCGCGTGGCGACCAAGTATCCTGTGCAGGCCATGAACTTTCTCTACCAGAAGGGGATTACGTGCGAAATCATCAAGCTCCACGGCTCGGTTGAAATTGCTCCCTCGCTCGGGCTTGCGGACTGCATCGTAGATCTCGTCAGCACCGGATCGACTCTGAAGGCAAACGGACTGGAAGAACAGGAAGTCATTCTGAACAGCGAAGCTGTGCTGGCCATCGGCCGCTTCGCGTATGCGCTTGAATCCGAGCGTGTGCAGGACATGCTGGCGCGCTTTCGCAAGCATCTTCGCCGGGCGTAAATGGCTGCAAAAATCACACATCTCGAAACGCTGCGCCAGTCGCTGGTTCTTCTGGAGCACGGCGAGACGCGGGAGAAGGCCTGCGCCGATCGAGTCCAGGAGCGAATGAATTTCGCAGCGCTCGGCTGCGTGGCCCCGGACGTATTTTACTTCTATCACGTCCTCTCGCGCCGGCGAAATCCGCTGGGTCTTTACTGGGGAAACCTCAGTCATCATGCCCGCGTGTTCGATCTGATGCTGGCGTTTTTGAAACGCGTGAAAGAGATGCCGGAGGGGGCGCGGCGCTCTAAATGCTACTCTTTTGCAATGGGCTATATCTCCCACTGCGCTGTGGACATTGTTACACATCCTTATATATTCTACATTACCGGCGATTACTACTCAATTGATTTGAAGCAGGCAGCGCGCGCTCAGGAGAATCACCTACGCGTGGAATACCAGCTCGATGCCTTCCTCGTTCACCACAGATGGGGGATGGAGCCTTCGAAGTACAACTTCGCGCAGTATGTGGATGTGCATGAGGAGACTGAGAACGGCCCGGCCATGGACTACGATCTGTGGACCATGTGGGTCGAGTCGCTCGCGGAAGTGCACCATCAGGAGTTTGAGAACACATACTTCGGCCGCACCGAACGAATTCTCCCCGGCGATATTCTGAATGATGCGTACACAGGTTTTATGCGGTTCAACCGGCTTCTCGATACGCGTTCGCGTCTGGTCCGCGGTCTGTTGACCGGCATTGACTTTGCAACGTTTCATCGGCTCAAGACACGTTATTTGCTTCTGCCTGCGCCGCACGAGATCAGTCCCCGGCTGGTAAACGAGTCGCGCAGCGAATGGAAGTATCCTGCAGATCCGTCCGTCACATCGAAAGAGAGCTTCATGGACCTGGTGCACCGCGCCGCGCGGTTTGCCGCAGAAGCGATCGCAGATGCCGATGCCTACATTTCCGGCGCGAAGAAAGCGAAGGACCTGGCGGAAAAATACGACGGATACAATCTGGACACGGGCCTTCGTTCAGAGTCGATTGACATGCACGAATTCGACGTCATCGACTGACGATCGACTGACGTCAGCCCCGGACCGGACTCATTTGCCCATCTGTTCGCGGAACTTCGCCTTCTGTTCGTCCGTGAGTTTATTGTAGAGGGGATTCTCTTTGAAAGCTTTTTCCTGCGGGGACTCAAAAGGCTCATCGTCGCCAAACAGGTCAAAGGTGGTCCAGCCCAGCAGCGCATCGATCAGCTCGCCCGGATTGAATCCGACCTTGATGCCGAAATACAGCCCGACGGTGACTTCGACCTGCGTATAGTAAGTTGCCGGGGCAAATCCGCCCTTCTTCTTGAACACGGACCGTTTCTTGTAGAGCGGTACGGTTGTGCCGAAGGGCGATCGCGCGCGAAACTCTTTATCGCGAAGCGTGGTGAGCGGAGGATCCGTGGATGCTGAATCGGCATCGGCGGCAATCTCAGGCGCGGGCGTCTGCGCTGATGATGGGCCCGGAGCCTCCGTCTCTGCAGGCGCAGTTTCGGACGGGCTTTCCGAGGGCAGCGCAGCCGCTGACTCAGCCGTTTCCGGCGGGGCGGCCTTCTGGAACCAGTCTGCGCCAAAGAAGAGAATTGTAAATTCGCTGCCGTGGTGAACGCCCAGGTCGCCGCCGCGCAGGCCCGCTTCGAATCCGTCTGCGGATTTGTATTGCAGTCCAGCCTTTACGGGGCCGGCGCGCACGCTTGCTCCGTACGACTGCGTTTCCACTTCGAGCGTGAAGACGTCCATTGCATCGCGTCCGCGGTTCCGCATATACAGAGAGCTGCATTGAATGCAGCAGAGCAGGGCAAGAAGCACGATGCGCCTCATGAGCCCAGACTGGGCGCGTATGGCAAGAGGTCACGATAAATTCTGGCCGTCCGGGCCGAGCCGGCCGCACTTGCGTATGCGAAAACCTTTGAGCGATGATCAGATTCGATCCATGCTGGAGGAGATTCCGGGATGGAACCTGGCCGGCTCTTGCCTGGTGCGTGAGCTGCGATTTCCCGACTTCCGTTCCGCATTCGCATTCATGACGGCGGCCGCCCTTGCCGCAGAAAAGCTGGATCATCATCCGGACTGGTCGAACAGCTACAACCTCGTGCGGATTTCACTGACCACGCACGACGCCGGCGGCCTGACCGAGATGGATTTTCGGCTCGCCGCAATTCTGAACGAACTTGCAAGCACTTGACAGATTAGATCGGGCAGGGAACTGTTCAGGAAACAAGTTCAGGAGTGTTCTATGATCGATCTATTGATCGCGATTGTAATTGGTTTTGTTATTGGTCTATTGGCCCGCTTTCTTCTTCCGGGCGACGACAAGATGGGATTCATTCTCACGACATTGTGCGGCGTCCTGGGCGGTGTCCTGGGCAAATACATTGCCCCTTACATTCCTCTGCTTCCATCCGGCAGCATTGGCCACTTCATCGCGTCGACCATCGGTGCGATTCTGATTCTCGTTGTGCTGCGCATCGTGCGGCGCTGATTTTTCGCTGAGACCGCCGGCGGCAAACGCCGGCGAATCGGATATCAGGGTGTGTAGGTAGCGCTGAGCGTAACAGTGCAGAAAGCCTGGCATGCGGAGAAGGTTGTGCAAAGCGGCGACCCGGAGTTGTAGTAGACTCGTTCGGCTGTGCTTGATCCGCGGCAAACGCCAATCGGCGTGGGGGACGACGGACACTTGCTCGTCGAGCTCGTACCTGAGCAGGCCTGGGCGACGCCATAATAGTTCACGCAGGTACCGTCCGTGGAAATGGTATTGCAACTCGACTTAAAAGCCGTCGCCAGGTTGATCGCAGTGAGCGCCAATAGTGCAGTGGTAGTCGTGTCGCTCGCTTTGTCTTTCTTACACTTCGCAAGTCCGCCGAATGCGATTGCGGCAATCAGCAGGATAGCGAAGAAATTAT
>CAZUJO010000010.1:10488-24984 GCA_964619995.1 uncultured Leptospiraceae bacterium | reverse complement strand
CTTCTACCCGGTTCACGGCGAGCGGCTTGATCAAAAGCGATGTCAGGAAGTAGTCCCCGTCCTGCTGCTTCTTAAGATTGCTGACTTCGTCGAGGGACTGCGTCAGACGGCGTGTTCTGTCTTCCACCTTTCTCTCGAGATTCTGGTTCAGTTCGAGCAGCGATCCATAACTGGATTGGAGCTCACCTGCGAGCGAGTTCACGACGCCCGACAGCTGACCGAGTTCGTCTTCGCGCAAAGTGGGTATGCGGTGTGCTTCCAATTCTGCGAATCTCTTTTCCGAAACCAGAGATCCAATCTGCGTTACCGCTTCTGTAGTCGTGCGAAGCGGAAGAGTAAAGAATCGATGCAGCAGCACACCGGCGATGGCCACACCTGCGAGTACCGTGATGGTTATGATTGTGATGAGTACACCCGTAATCTGGGCTGCAACCGCGCCGGCTTCGCGCACAGGTTTGACGGCAATCACTTTCCAGTAGGACTGCGGAACATGAAACAGGAAGACAATCGCAGACTCGCCTGTGATGTAGTCTTTCTTGATTTCGAACTTTCGGTAAAGCCAGGTATCGCGAGTTTGTTCTGCGAGCGGGTCGGCGATCACAGCAGAGATGAACTCTGCTTCTTCTGCATCAATTTGATCGCTGTCAGAATCGATCTTCTGGGCCATGTCCGCGCGGAAGCTTCTTGTTTGTTTCGCACGCTGCAGGATGTCGCGGTTCATATCTTTTACGGCCTGGGCAATCGGCGCGAAGAGCGGCTGCTGTTTTTCAAGCTGTTCAACGGTCATGAAATCGCGCGTTTTGTTGCCCTTCTCATCTTTGCCGATGATTTCTACATCCGCTTCCCTTGGAAACGTGAGAAACTTGTTATTGCGATCCAGAAGGAATAGATATCCGCCGGTTCTCTGGCGCATGGTCTCCATAAACGCATGAAGGCCTTCGAGTTTTAAATCGATCGTTGCGACGCCGGAAAAGCGGTCTGAAGAATCGCGCATCGCAACGGTGCATGTGACCATCGGCTGGTACGAAAATGGATCCATGTAGGATTTGCTCCAGAAGCATTCACCGGGCCTCGAATATTTCACGACCGGATACCATTCGTCGTGTCGGTATCCGCGCTCGGCTACGTTGTAATCATCAAAATACTGGAGTGATCCTTTTTCATCGCGTCCCCAGAAGAAGCTGCGGCGATCGACGCCCGGAGTGAACGCGGACGGCTCCGGCCAGATTCCGCCGCCTGAGACATTCATGTCACCGCGGAAGTTCAGCATCGGAGGGATCACCTGCTTGAACAATCCCGGGTCGCGAGGCAGCTGTTCGGCAACGCTCGCCTCGCTGCGGCACAGAGCTTCAATCTGCCTCGAACGTTCAGCGAGTCTTCCGACCACGTTGTTTCCGATCTGTTCAATCAGGCGCGAGGATTCCTCGAGGACTAGATCCTTACCCTTGGTCTTCATAACGGCAACAATCCCGCCGATATCCCAGAGGGGAACGAGCGTGAGAGCAAACAGTCCCAGGAAACTTAAACTTTTGTACCATTTAATCTTTCGTAAGTCGACTTGCGGCGCCATGAGCATCCTCGAAAAGACCAGGACCATAAGGCCCCCCGAAGGATCGTAAACCTCAAAATCGCTTTCCAAAAAATTCCTGCCGGCGGGCGGGATTCAGTAGCAGTCGGAGCTTCCTGCGTAGCGTTGAGACGGGATCGATCAGTCGATTGACGTCCAGGCCGCCAGGGCAAGAGTCCGCCATGAACAGGATCGGCACACCTTATTCGAAAGACGCGGTACGCATCATGCTGCTGGGCTCCGGGGAACTGGGCAAGGAAGTGGCTCTCGAAGCGCAGCGGCTTGGAGCGCATATCATCGCAGTAGACCGTTACGCGCACGCGCCTGCGATGCAGGTGGCGCAGGAGTCCCATGTCATCAACATGCTCGACGGGGCCGCGCTCCGCAGCCTTGTCGAAAAGCTTCGGCCGTCGCTCATCGTGCCCGAGATCGAAGCGATCGCCACACCCACGCTGGAGGAGCTCGAAAAGGAAGGCTTTACGGTGATTCCGACGGCCCGCGCTGCAAGGCTGACCATGGATCGCGAGGGCATCCGTAGATTTGCGGCCGAAGAACTCAAGCTTCCTGTCTCCAGGTATCGTTTTGCGGGAACTCGCGAAGAGTACGACCGTGCCGTCAGCGAGATCGGAATTCCCTGCGTTATAAAGCCGGTCATGAGTTCATCCGGCAAGGGGCAGTCGATCGTTCGAAGCGCAGCCGAGGCAGGAACGGCCTGGGATTATGCGATGAGCGGAGGCCGCGCGAAGAACGGACGCGTAATAGTAGAAGAATTCATACCATTCGATTACGAGATAACGCTTCTGACCGTGCGTCATGCGGGCGGCACTGATTTTCTGAACCCGATCGGTCACCTTCAGATCGATGGCGACTATCGGGAGTCCTGGATGCCGCAGCCCATGAGCGAAGCGGCGCTGACCGCTTCCCGTGACATCGCGCGACGCATCACCGACGGACTCGGCGGCCGGGGCATCTTTGGCGTGGAGCTTTTTGTGAAAGGCGACCAGGTGTTCTTCAGCGAAGTCTCTCCGCGTCCGCACGACACAGGACTCGTTACTCTGATCTCTCAGAATCGATCTGAATTCGCTCTGCATGTGCGCGCGATCCTCGGTCTGCCGATCGGAAGCATCCATACGTACGGACCCGCCGCATCCTGCGCGCTCCTCCTGGAAGGGGACACCGAATTTCCGGTTTTTGAAGGATTGGGAGACGCGCTGAGCGGTCCCGACACGGATTTTCGTCTGTTCGGGAAGCCCGAAATTCGCGGAAAGCGCCGGCTCGGTGTGGCTCTGGCCCTTGGTGAAACGATTGAAGAGGCGAGAGCCAGGGCAAGAAAATCGGCAGGCGCCGTTCGCCTGGTTTGATTTTGACTTGTGGGATCGTCTGCCGGGGTTACCACTGAGCACATGGCGCGGGGAAAGCAGATGACGATCGGTGTTGTTCCGGCTTCGGACAGCAAAGTCTTCCGCATCGCCGGCCCATTTCGGCTGATTCTCGAAGATACAGACCAGCCGCGGGTAAAGAAGCTCAAACACGTTATCCGCGAACGGCCCGAGACGATCTCCGACTTTCATGACTTCATTCGGTACCTGTCAGCGCAGATCCAGCGGGCCGCTGACCTTCTCGCGGAAGCAGGGGATGCCGGACACAAGCGCCGGGCCGAGTCGCTCCGCAATCATGCCCTCGAAGAGCTGCAGATTGCAAGCCGGTACGAGAATGATCCTGATCGCCTTCGCGCTTGCATGATGCGCCTGAGTCGTACGCTTGTGGACCTCAAACAGGTTGCGAATGAAGAAGAAGTAGAAGGTCACTGACGTCTTCTTCAAAAATCACCGAAAAACAGGCCTGTTTTCGCTTCAATTGCAGCAGAAATCGAAATTTTACTTGCAGGATATGCGGAAATCGAAACAACCAGCGGATATGGCCAAATCAAACAGCAAATTCTCCTTCATCGATGCACTGCATGAAGGCATTCTTGAAATCGCAGAAGCGGGCAAGAACGGCACTGTGAAAATTAAACGTACGGATCTGAAAGCACTCATTGAGAAGACACTCCAGAGCGCAGCCAAGTCCGCGGCTGGCGGAGAGCGCGTGAAGTTCCCTGTGATCGGAACGCTGATGCGCAAAGACGTCGAAGCAAGAAAGGGCGGCAAAAGACCCGACCCATTCAATCCAGGTCAGGAAATGGTTGTGAAGCCAAGACCTGCTACCAAGAAACCCCGCTGGTCTTTCCCGAAATCTCTCAAAGACGATTTCGCAAACAAGAAGAACTGGTAACGGGCGGCCATGCAGTCCTTTCTCGAGCTGAAAGACGTTCGAGTCGGATTTCCCATTCAAAAAGGGATCTTTCGCAGGACGCATGGCTATAAGATCGTTCTCGATTCTGTAACATTCACCGTTCCCCGCGGCAAGACAGTCGGTCTTGTGGGGGAATCGGGTTCCGGAAAAACAACCATCGGGCGCGCCATCCTCGGCCTTGTCCCTGTTCTTTCTGGATCCATCATCGCGCATATCTCAAACCAGAGTCTGGATCTCTCCCGTGGCTTTCCCGAGAGTTCGGATCCGATCGAACCAGGCATTCCTCTTTCGCGCTCTCTTCGCAGGCGCATGCAGATCATTTTCCAGGATCCATACTCCAGCCTCAACCCGCGTCTTCGCATTGGCGACGTCTTGCTCGAGGCAATGCATCTGCATTTTCCAACCAGGAAGTCGTCTGATCTTCGCGCATCGGCCGTTGAAACGCTCGATCGCGTCGGGCTTTCGGCGACGGCGCTCGAGAAGTATCCGCATGAATTCAGCGGCGGTCAGCGGCAGCGCATCAGCATCGCGCGCGCTCTCGTTATGGAGCCCGAATTTATTGTCTGCGACGAATGCGTGAGCGCTCTCGATGTTTCGATTCAGGCGCAGATATTAAACCTTCTGCGCGATCTGCAAAAGGAACGCGGACTGACTTATCTTTTTATTTCGCATGATCTCTCCGTTGTCCGCTACATCTCGAACACCATCTGCGTGCTCGATCAGGGCAAAATCGTGGAACAGGGCAACGCCGACAGCGTCGTCGAAAATCCCTCCATGCCTTACACAAAGAAGCTGATTGCGGCGATTCCTTCGCTGACGCCGCGCCGCTAGCGGGCTCGGACTGTTGCGCGAATTCCGCCGCGCGGACGCAGAGTAATGAGAGGCTGCGGAGTCACCTGTTCGGTTTGCGGCTCAAACGTCCATTTGCGCGAGATTTCGGCCAGGAGCAGGGTTCCTTCCATCCACGCGAATTGATCTCCAATGCAGGTGCGAGGGCCCCCGCCGAACGGGAAAAATGAAAATTTGGGCCGCGAGGATTCTGCCGTCCACCGCTCCGGGCGGAATTCATCTGGATTTTCAAACCAGCGCGCGTCGCGGTGCACGGCGTACTGGCTCATCAGGCAGATCGATCCCTTTTCAATTTTCCACGGCCCAATCTGCACATCGGCTGTGGCCTCGCGCCCGATCGTCCAGGCAGGAGGGTAGAGTCTCAAGCTTTCCTGAAACACAATGCGCGTGTACTCAAGGCTTGCGATTTGTTCGGGCGATATGCGTTCAGAATTTCCTGCAATCCTGTCGATTTCTTCGAACATTCGCGCGCGGACTTCCGGATGTTTTGAAAGCAGAAAGAAAGTCCAGGTGAGGGCATTCGCCGTAGTCTCATGTCCTGCGAGAAACAGCGTCAGTGCTTCATCGCGCACCTGCTTCATGGACATCTTGGATTGATCCTCTTCGTCCACGGCAGAAAGCAGCATGGACAAAAGGTCGCCGTGATCATGGCCGCGGTGTTCTTCGATGATGCGGTCTATGATTGCAAACAGGCGCTTCTTCGCGCGATTGAAGCGGATCGTGGCAGGAAGCGGCAGCCGCGCAAGCACCGCCGCAAACGGGTTTGTAACGCGCTCAAACATTCCGAGCGCAGCGTGCAGGGCCTGGCCCACGTCCTTTGCGTCGCCCTCCACATCCGCATCAAAGAGCGTTCGAGCGACGATGCGAAGCGTCAGCGCCATCATGGACTCGTGCAGGTCGATCGTATCTCCATCTTTGAGTTCCGCTCGAAACCGGGCGCCTTCGCGCGACATGACTTCGCCGTACTCCATGATTTTCTTTCTGTGAAACGCGGGCTGCATCATCCTGCGCTGCTTCAGGTGAAATTCACCTTCTGATGTTACAAGTCCGTCGCCGAGGAGTTCGCGCGCGAGCTGCAACGCGCGGCTTTTGCGGAAACTTTTCGTCTGCGCTACCAGCACTTCCTGAATCAGCTCGGGGTTGAAGAGAAGATACACTGGCTTTCCGGCGAGATTCATCCGCGCGATGTCGCCGTGCTCATTGCGCGCGTCCAAAATAAAGCGGATCGGATCCTTTCGAAATGCGAAGAGATGTCCTACAACCGGCTTCGATCCCTTCATGACGGGCAGCTGGTTCATTTCTTCTTTCCGATGCGCGCCACGCAGTTGCCGCCCGATTTCTTGGCAGCATAGAGCGCGCGGTCTGCGGCGTCGTTTAAGTCCGTGCCGTTGTCAAAGTCAGGAAAGCAAACAACGCCGCTTGAGAAGGTCGAGAAGAAGTCTCCCTTATCCGAATGATGCCGGATCTGTGAGAAGGCGCGCCGAATGCGGTCGAGAGCATGCACGGCTGCATCCAGATCCAGTCCGTCGAAAACGACCGCAAACTCTTCGCCGCCGTATCTTCCGGCTGCGTCCACGCGCCGGATTCTCTGCCGGATGGTTCGTGCCAGACTCTGGATCACGCGGTCGCCGACCGGATGGCCGTATTCGTCGTTGACGCGTTTGAACTTGTCGATGTCGACCATTGCGAAGGAAAACGTTTCATTCTTGCGGCGGGCCCGCTGCACGGTTGCATCGAGCTGTTCGCGCACGGCGGTGTGGTTCAAGAGGCCCGTAAGACTGTCGCGCACAAGCAGCGAACGCAGAATCCGGGACCGGTCCACGCGCGCTGCGACCGAAGAGATCAGGCGGTCCGGTGTGACGGGAAGCGGCAGGAAATCGTCCCCGCCTTTGTTCAGCGCCGGAAGAATTCTCTGCATCTGTGTTTCTTCGGTCAGATAGATGATCGGAATGCTCTGGTTGGCCTCTTCCTGCCGAACGACGGCGGCAATCTCCATTCCGAGGCAGTCCGGATAATAAAGATTCATGAGTATTAAGTCGGGTCGAAAATCATTCAGCGAGAAGAAGAGTTTCATCGGGTCCGTGAGGACTTCTGTCTTCATGGCAGCCGAATTCAGGATGGCCGCATATTTCGCCGCTGCTTCTGGATCCTGTTCAACGATCAGAATGCGGTAGAGTTCGATCTCTTTTTTATGTACGATGTTGTCGATGGCGCGAATCAACGATCCGGCCTGGACCGGCTTTTCGAAGTACGCATTTCCGCCGAATCGAACTGCGCGAAGGCGCGTCTCCACATCGCCGCGGTCGGACAGGAAGATGATCGGAATCGACTGCTCGTTGAGCATCTGGATCTCAGCGAGAACCATGGCCATATCGCCTTCCGGCTGCGAAAGATCGACGACGAGCGCCGACGGCGTCTTGCGCCTGCATTCCTCGAGCGCCGATTCGATCTGCGCGAACGCGAGCACGCGATAGCCGCTGTAATGGATCTGCGTGGAAACATCCTGTCTGAGGGCGGCGTCGCCTTCGACGAGGAAGATCAGCGGCAATTCTTCGGGGACACCCTGTTCGAGGATCTGGGAGCCGCTGTAGATGACCGGATCATCCATGTCGGCAGATCGTAATGAGCCTGTTCCTTTTGGAAAGTAGAAAAGAAGTTCACCGGCCGATGCCGCCGCGTTAGAAACGGAATGTGAACGCCAGGGAGGCCGAGTCGCGGAAGGCCTGCATCTTCTGGTTTTGTGAATGGTCATACAGGCCGATCCCGGTCGACAGCCCGCCGGCAAGAGCAAACACGCCGATCGTCTGGCCCCGCGTGAACCCGCCAGGGCCGTGAATCGCGCGGAAAAGCCCGTACGAAGCAGCCGCAGTCACAGGGAGTGAAATAAAAAAGACAATCTGAAACCTGCGCAGGGCGCTCTCGCTTTCCTCTGGCTTTTCTCTTCCATAAGGAATTTGATCCACGCCGAACTGCCGCATCATGTCGCGCTCGCGCAGGAACCTTTCCTCGCCCCCGACGGGAAACTCGTCATAGAGCGCTTCGTCGTAGCGAGTCGCCTTCTTCTCTTTGTTGCGGGACTGCATGAATTTCTGCGCGTCTAGATCTCCTGAAAACAGAAAGAGCGCAGCCGGATTGGTCGGCTCCTTCATGTTTGGAAGGTTGATCGGCGGCACGTAACGCGGATCACGCGGACTGGGGCGTTTTTCGCGGAGGGCAGGCACTGTGCCGAGCCCCGGCAGAATCGACGTGTTCGATGTTCCTGGCTGCGCCTGGTCCTGCGTCTGCGTTTTCTGGGAATCGCTCGTCTGCGCGCCAAGCGCAGAAACGAAAAACAGAAACGCAAGCGCAGCGCGCATCAGAACGACCCGGGGAGAATCTGGTTGAGTTTCTTGATCTGCTCCGGATTTCTTTTGTCCGGCGCTGTGATCACGGCATTCTTGATGGTTCCGGCGAGCGGATTTTTGCCTTCGCCGAGCATGGGCAGAAGCGCCGCAAGAAGCGCTTTTGCGCTCTCTGCGTTTGCATGAAGATGTCCGAGCACCAGTTCTGTCGTTACCGCCTCCTCATGTTCTTTCCAGGCATCATAGTCGGTGGACATGCAGATCATCTGGTAGGGAATTTCCGCTTCGCGCGCGAGTTTCGCCTCCGGCAGAACGCTCATGTTGATGATGTCGCCGCCCATGCTCCGATACCATTGTGATTCGGCGCGTGTTGAAAACGCAGGCCCTTCCATACAGACTACTGTCTTGTCTGTGTGGAGCTTCAGCGTCTTAACCTGCGCGGCTGCTTTCTTAATGAGTTCTGCAAGTCCGGAATCGAAAGGATCTCCAAAGGTTGCATGCACGATCACGCCGTTTTCGAAAAACGTAGAGGCGCGGATGCCTTTGGTCCGGTCGATGATCTGGGAAGGGAGCGCGAAATCGCGCGGCGCGATTTCCTCTCGAAGTGAACCAACGGCAGAGAATGCAATGATCTGCTCAACGCCCAGCATCTTCAAGGCTGCGATGTTCGCGCGAAACGGCACTTCGGACGGGCTGTAAACGTGGCCCCGGCCGTGACGCGAAAGAAATGCAACGCGCCGGCCCGCGTACTCGCCGATTACGATGGCGTCTGACGGTTTGCCCCAGGGCGTCTCTGGCGTGACTTCCGCTTCCACTTTGAGGCCGTCCAGGCCGTAGAGGCCGCTGCCGCCGATGATCCCAATTTTCGCTGTAGATGACATGGGGATGACCTGTTTATGGCCGGGCGGACTGTCATTTTCTTTTTCTTGCACGGCTCAGGGCATTCGAAATTTGATGGAAAATGCAACAATGGCCGGCTCGCTTGTTGTATATTTGAACCGAGCTCATGAAGGATCGCACAGAAAACAAGCCGTCCCCCGGCGAAGAGCTGAACCTTCCGCTCGAAGTCGTTCAGAAAGCCGCATCCGGCATCTCCGGTCTTCTCGCGCAGTCTGAAATCGAAACCACTCTGCTCCTTCTCAACGCGGTCGCTGATGGAATCCTCGGACTGGATCGCAGCGGGTTGATCATTTATGCAAATCAGGCTGCGCGCGGGCTGCTCGGTTATTCGAGCGCTGAGCTCATGGGGCGCAAGCTCGATGAGTTTCTCGTTCCGGCCCAGGCCATCCACAAGATCTTTGATCCGGTCCTCCAGGGAGACGTTGTTTCAACAGACGAAACGATTCTCCTTTCGCGCAAGTCATCGCGGATGGAGGTTATCATCACAGGCGTCCCCCTCATTCAGGAACACCGCATCACCGGCGCCCTCGTCATTTTCCGCGACATCACTCCTGGCGTTCTTCTCAACCGTTCTCTGAAAGAGCGCGAAGAGATTCTGCGCGGTATCTTCTATATATTACCTTCCGGAATTATGCTCATGGGCGAAGACGGCCGGATCGTCCGACTCAATGAGGCAGCCCGCGAATTGCTGGGTCTCGGAATGACGGAGCTGCGCGGCGAAGCCTATCCTCCTGCGCTCTGGATTGCGGAAGATCTGAAAGGAACCGCGGTTCCGCTTGAGGAAGCTCCGTTCGAAATCGCGCGCAAACAGGGTGTGCCTGTTGTCGGTCAGGTGCTCCGTGTGGGCCGTGCCCCTGAAGACCGTTTTGTTCTCATGTCGTCGAGTCCGCTCAGTCTCTACGGTTCGCCCTCTTCGCGCATGGTCGTCACGACCATCACGGACGTGAACCAGCAGCTGAAGGTGCAGAATCGCCTCGAGACTTCCGTTTCCCTCAACAGCCAGATCAACAATCTGCTCAAGAACCTGCTGACCGAGACTGTGCCGGAAGAGACCGTAGACACCGCCTTACGGGGTGTATGCGATCTCATGGGCGCGGATCTTGCGCTTCTGGGCATTCTCGACGACGAGCGAAAGCAGATCACATACGATCACATCTACGGGTTTCCGGAAATTTTCCGCGGCTATACGCGGCCTTTCGCAGGAAGCCTGTCCGAGCAGATGATGCTGCAGAAGACTCCGATCGTGATTGAAAAGTATGCGGACGATCCTCGGCGCATTGACGCTCTCGTGAGAGCAGGCGCGCGAACGCTTCTGGGCGCGCCCATCCTTGCAGACCAGGAGCTGATCGGTTCCATCCTCATGTTCCGCAAGAGCGAGCATTCCTTTGAGCCCGTGGACGGCGAAAGCCTGATGACGCTCACTCCCGTTCTCTCCGCTGCGCTGTACAAAGCAACTTACGAGAGAAAGCTTCGCGAGCTTGCCACGAATGACCCGTTAACCGGCATCTGGAATCGCCGGGTGGTCTATGAGCATCTGGACATGGAAATCGAGCGAAGCCGGCGCTACGGCACGAGTCTGAGCATTTTGATTCTCGACCTGGATCATTTTAAACAGGTGAACGATACATACGGCCACCAGGCCGGCGATGCAGTCCTCATTTCGTTTTCGCAGATGCTGCGGAGACTTACGCGCCGCACGGACATGGTCGGGCGCAGCGGCGGCGAAGAATTTCTTGTGATTCTCCCGGACACGACTCTCCAGGGAGCGGTGCGTACGGCGGAAAAGATACGGCGCGATTTTGAAACAACACCGACTCAGTACCGCGACCTGATCATCCAGGCTACGGTGTCCATTGGATGCACGCAGTACAATCGCGGAGAAAGCTTTGAAGATTTCTTCGGCCGCGTGGACCGGCTGCTCTACCGCGCAAAGGCAGCGGGCAGAAATCAGGTCGTCGTCGAAGATTGACTATGATCGATGTAGTTCGCAACGGCCACATTCTCGAGCTCTACATTCAGACGAACGAAACGAATTCCCTGGGCGTTGAGTTTTTTCGCGCTCTTTCCGCGGACATCGAGGAGGCAGAATCCGACCGCACAATCAAGGCCGTCATTCTCACGTCCCGAAATGATAAGTTCTTCTCAAATGGTTTTGATCCGAACATCTTTGTGAACAAGAAGCGCGAAGAAGTCCGCGACGTGCTTTCGGAGGCCCTTGCGGCGGCCGGCAAGGTGCTTTTGTCCGCGCGTCCTGTGGTTGCCGCGATGAGCGGGCACGCCATGGGGGTCGGCGCAGTCCTTGCCATTTTCTCGGATTACAGACTGCTCGTGGAGAAGAAGGCAAGGCTTGGTTTTCCCGAGTCGTTGATCGGACTCAACTTTCCTTCCACGTCAGCGCATGTGCTGACAGAACTGGTCGGCGTTCGGAATGCGCGGGACCTTCTCTACAGCGGACGCGCGCTCAAAGCGGACGAGGCGGTGGCGATGGGTCTCGTCGACGAGGCAGTTCCTGCGGCGGACCTCATGCCGCGGGCCAGGCGCTGGTGTGCGCAGTTTGAAAGAATGCCAATTGAGTCTGTGGCCGGCATCAAAGTCGCGCTGCGCGACGCGCAGCGGATCGTATCGGAAAGCCTTGCATCCAACGATCTTGAGCTTCTCGCCGATGCTGTCTGCTCGCCAAACGGGCAGGAAGGAATGAAATCGATTCTCGAGAAGCGCCGCCCCGTGTTCAGTTAGCGCGCAATGTTGACGCGGTTTTTTCCGCTCTTCTTCACCTGAAGCAAAGCCGCATCCGCGCGCGAAAGCAGATCTTTGAGATTTTCGTCCTTCTTGTCCAGTGCCGCCGCGCCCAGGCTTACGGTCACGTGCAGTTCTTCTTTCCCGGTAAAACGAATCTGCTCCTTCTCAATTCTCTTTCGCACGCGCTCTGCGAGTTCACGGGCGCCGCGGACCTGGGTTTCAGGAAGAAGAAAGCAGAACTCGTCGCCTCCGTACCGTCCCGTGATATCGACTTCGCGCAGCGTCTCGCGGCATATTTTCGCGATTCTCTGAAGCACATCGTCTCCGGCCTGATGACCGTAGGCGTCGTTGACCTCTTTGAAAAAATCGATGTCGAGCATCACAGCCGACAGAGGTCTTTTGTACCGCTTCGCCCTTTCAAACTCAAGAGCTGCCACGTTCATGAAATGCGGCCTTGAAAAGAGCCCCGTCACGCTGTCCACCGTAGCCATGTGGTGCATTTCGAGAAACAGACGGATGTTCTCAAGAGCCATGCCGATCTCCGCTGCCACGGCGCGCAGCAGGTCGATTTCGTCATCAGGGAATCTCTCCGGGCGCACCAGGACAAGGAGGCCTGCCGGGGTTGTGCGGCCGTGCACCGGCACAAGGAGCGCCTGCGTTTTGTTATGCGGAATGATTTCAGGATCCGTTCCCTTGAGAACGCGCACCATCTCCGCTTCCGGCGGAAGATTCTGCGCGCCAAGCGGCGAACGAAGCCCTTCGTCTGACAGAAGGAGCAGGTACACGCTGTCTGCGCGCACAACCTCGGGCAGAGCGCGCCGCAGATGATCTTCGAGCTCTTTGTGGTCGAGCGTTGCGCCGATTTTTACGGAGAGCTGACGCAAAGAGACGGCAAGCATCTGCGCCTGCTGGCGTTCGCGCAGTTCCGCCGTGATTCGATCGCGGTCGCGCCGGACCACGTTGATTCTTTCTCCGAGGGCCAGCGACAGTAGCACCACTTCAATGGCCGCGGCAATCTGGACTCCATACTCTGTCGCGAAGCCCACCGGCGCGATTCCCATGGTTCTCAGGATCACGAGCACGGCCGCCGCAACGAGCACGCTCCAGGCGGCCAGGTAGTAAACGGCGATCCGGTCTCCGCGCAGAGCACAGTAACCGGATGAAATCAGAAGGGAGCAGCACGTAACGAGGGCCATGTAAACGGACAGCCTGTACGCGAAGAAATAGGCGCCGAACAGTCCGACTGCAGCCATGGCGCCGGCCGCTCGCGCAAGCCAGACCAGACCGCGGTCAAGCAGCGGCGCTTTTTTCGCCGTGTAGAGCAGCGTGCGAAGAAATTGAATCGAAAAGATCGCGGCAAGATTCAGCAGAACCGGATAGCTGCGCTTCGCAATGACCGGAGTCTCCGGGAAGAACCAGGCATAACTGTATCCGTTCATGTGAAACACAACGAGGCCGTGCGTGAACAAGATTGCGAGAACGTAGTAGATGTATGCGCGTTCCCGGATGGATATCCAGAGGAACAGATTGTAGATGAGCATTACGACTGCGATGCCGTAGTACGCGCCGAGCAGAAACTGACGAATGCGGTCAAACTGATAGAAGCTGTCTTCGTCCCAGAGATAAAGCGGAAGCTGAAATGAGCCTTCCTGTTCAAAACGCATGTAGATCGTTCCCTGAAAATATGCGGGAAGCTCGAAGGGAAAAACAAAGTTTTCATGCGGAATGGCGCGCGTTGAGAAAGGGTAAATGCGCCCGCCCGTGTACTCGTGAAAGAGCGCGCCTTCCGGCACATAGAGACGCACGTCGTCGAGATGCGGCATGGCAACCTCAACGAGCAGCCGCCGAGGCTGCGGGGAAGGATTCGCAAGGTCAAACCTAACCCAGACGGCATCTTCCGCCATGCCGAAGTTCGGGATCGGAGACGGGGCGGCTGCGAACTTGTTTGCGTAAGCAGGCGAAGATACTTCCCGAATGGTGAGGGAGCGGTCGTGCGCAATGGCCATGTGAGGCCCGAGGAGCACCGGTTCTTTGCCGGGGAGCGGCGCTGCAGCAATACCCGCGCCGAAGGCTGCGACAAAAAGAAGAAAGCTGGCGCGAATCACGACGCTGAAACGTCATCGTCTATCGTTCGCGTGTCGACTCTTTTTCGAGCCGCAGCAGCGGCGGTAGCGGGGGCAGGTAATGAGGTGATCGTTCACCATGCCGACTGCCTGCATGTGCGCGTAGATGATCGTTGATCCGACAAATGTAAAACCGCGCGATTTGAGATCCTTGCTGAAGGCATCCGAAACGCGGGTGACAGCCGGGACCTGTTTCAGCGTTTTCCATGAGTTCTTTACGGGCTTTCCGTCCACAAACCTCCACTGATAGGCGCTGAAGCTGTCGAACTCCTCCTGCACGGCAAGAAACGCCTTCGCGTTCTTCACGGCCCCTTCCACTTTCAAACGGTTGCGAATGATGCCTTCAAACTTGAGCAGAGACTCGACCTTCGCTTTGCTGAAGCGCGCAACTTTCTCCGGGTCGAAATCCGCGAAAGCCTTCCTGTATCCTTCCCGTCGTTTGAGAATCGTAATCCAGCTCAGGCCGGCCTGTGCTCCTTCGAGAATGAGAAATTCAAACAATTTCCTGTCATCGTGAACCGGCACGCCCCACTCCGTGTCGTGGTATGCGGTCATGACCGGATCTCCGAGACACCAGGGACAGCGGGGATCCTGCTTCTCTTTCGCGGCCATGCTACTCAAGGTCGATGGGGCGAAATGCGCGAAAGCCCTCTGTGCCTTTCACAGTCAGGGGCGGCTGTTC
>CAZUJO010000010.1:0-10478 GCA_964619995.1 uncultured Leptospiraceae bacterium | reverse complement strand
TTTCGGATGCCGCATGGCAGGTGTTTTCGTCGCAGAGGATTGTTTCTGCAGTCACCATCAATTTTGCCGCCAGGTTTACGTTCACTCCGTGCATCGTGTACTCGCATCGAGTGTCATTGCCGACCGGGCCGCAGAATGCGCGGCCTGTGGCCACGCCGACGCTTGCGTCGTGACCGATTGCTTTCAGAGACTTGCGAATGTCCCTGGCTGCCTGAATGCCGCGTAACGGATCATCGTCATGAACAAGCGGGGGAAGGCCGAATGCCGCAAGGAGTATGGCGCCTTTTTCATCCACGCCGAATCGGTTGATGCTTCCTTCGTAGCGGTAGATGCATTCCTGCATGACAAGCATGATGACCTGAACGGCAGCGAGCGTCGTTTCCGCAGAAAAGCGGAATCCCTTCACTTTGCAGAATAGAACCGTGATCGGACGAAGTTCTGCCTGAACATTCGAATCAGCCACCAGCAGCGCCCGCGGAACAAATACGTTGAACGCCTCGCGGGCATTCGGCTCGACCACGGATCTTGCGAGCGAATGAGACTCCGCTGCATCGCCGAGCCTTTGCGTAAGCAGTCTTCCGTGATCTGCGCGTCTGCCAAGTCCGGCCTTTTCGAGAATGCGCGCGGCTTCCGGAGCGATCATCACCTGTCCCGGTTCGGCAAATGTGCCGCCGCGTCCGGCGTCGGTCATGGGCTTTCCGGCAATGAGAAACTCCCATCGCTCCCGGTATCCGCCCAGGTGAAGCTCATGCATGCTTCCCGCCGCCACGCCGACGCGCATCGCCAGCACCACACCCGGAGCGACCTCGAAGCGATGCAGCAGTTTCTGCACCTTGAGCCCGCATTGAACCGCTGCGAGCACTGCGGGGGCAGGGTCGCCTTCGCTTTCCCACACCGCGAAGACAGCATCCCCGGCGAACTTCACAATGTCGCCGCCGCGCTCCGTGATGATGTCAACCAGGTGGCCGATGTAGATATCGAGATAATTTGCGAGGCGTGTTACGCCGTTCTGGGGATCTTCGCGGTTCAGTCTTTCTGCGAGAACCGTGAAGTTCTGCATGTCGGCGAAGAGAACGGCTCCCTGAAAGGAACGCGAAAACGGCTCCTCGGGACGGCGCGGATGATCTGCCAGGTGCGCAAGAAGACGCTGGCTTGCATACCGCGCGAGATTTCCAGAATGCTCATGAAGCGAAGGGTCCAAGTACTACGCCTGGTTGTGATTTGCACTTCGGGAACATTTGCGGTCAAGCCCGAAACATTCAGGGAAGCATCTTGTAGGAAACGCGTTTCAGCTCGCGAACCACGCGCGTATAATATTCGGGATTCCAGATCATTTCTTCGAGCTCCGGGTCCAGAATGGAAATCATCTCGCCTGGACTCCACGTAAGAGTCTCGCCTTCCGAATTTTGAATCTTGCCCTCGGCAAGAGCCCGGGAGATCTCGCGTGCGCCGAATTTTCTCAGATCGCGGATCAGCGCCCGGAAATGCGCCTCCCGCACCGGATCATAAAACTGAAACGCCCTGTGGAAAAGAAGCGCATCGTGGAAGTATTCCGGAATGTTGAAGGCGCCTTTTGCGCCCACGCCCAGCGCGAGATTCGTAATAAAATCCGTGATGTGTGTAAAGATGCCAAGGCCTGGCAGTTCCTGTCCAGGAAACAGTTTCTCTTTCTTGAAACTGCGGATCTTCGGATGCCGCGTCATCAGCCAGTCAATGTAAAGAAGCTTTCGCTGCGGCGCTCCCGGGTGAAGCCGGAACCGGAACGACGAGAGCTTGAGGCGGATGTGAATGAGAATCTCGCCCTTTTCTTTTACGAAAATTCGCTGATCCTGGTCTGAGAGATATTGAAGCTCGATTTCTGTGCGTTCGTAACCCTTTTCTTTCAGAGCATCGAAGATGCCCGACCATGCCATGAGTTCATGAATTTCAGATTCAGCGTACTTTGCGAAGATGCGCGGAACCGGTGTATCGCGAACAAGAGGTCCGCCGTGGAGATCTTCCGCAAGCTCTACTTCATCCAGGCCGGACAGCTCGATCCTTTTGTCCGTCTGCTTGCCCCCTGTTAACCAGTCAAACCAGCCCATGTCACCGGAACCGCGCGAGTACTTCGCATGTTTGAAAATGAAGATCGATCGTATCGAGCGTGTTCTCTGCGTAGCCTCCTGCGAGCACAGCGGTCAACGGGACTTCGGGCATAAAGTCGCGCACCATACGGTCGCGCTCGGCCATGCCGCGCCGGGTGAGCGAAAGTCCTCCGAGGCGGTCGTGTTCGTACGGATCCACTCCCGCAAGATAGAAGATCATGTCTGGCGTGAACTTTTCTTTGATGTCCTTGAGCGCCTGCGAAAGGAGGGTCAGGTACTGCTCGTCGCGGCATCCAGTTTCAAGGCCGATGTCGAGATCGCTCTCTTCTTTGACCGGGTAGTTGTTCTGCTCGTGCATCGAGAAAGTGAAAACAGAGTCATCCCCGTGAAAGATCTTCGAGTTCCCGTTGCCCTGATGAACGTCGAGATCCACGATGAGAGCCTTTGATATCTTGCGTTCCTTCTGCAGGGCCCGGATGCTGATGGCGACATCGTTCAGGTAGCAGAATCCCTCGGCGTGGTCATGATACGAATGATGAAAGCCGCCGCTCAAATTCATCGCCAGTCCCTCTTCCAGGGCCAGCCGCGAAGCAAGCAGGGTGCCTCCGCATGCGAGATAGAAGGCCTCGACGATCTCCCGGTTGAGCGGCAGTTCGCTGCGATGGAGGCGGTTCGTCATCGTCAGGGAGTTCAGGTCGGCGAGGAACGCTTTCGTATGTACCAGGGCGGCCTCGGCGGGCGTCAGGGGCTCCGGTTCGACGAAGCGGTGCTTCTTGAATTTCGAATGGTCTACGAGCCGGGAGTACAGAAAGCCGAACTTGACGGACGGAAAAACGTGCGGGCCCAGGTCCATGTCATAGCCCGACGAGTAAACGAATACCGGCAGAGGTCCCGAGTTCTTTTTTTGCATGACGCCAGAAGTACGTTCGGTCAATGTGAAGCGGCCCTTGAATCTGTAAAACAGTAAAGCGAAGCATGGCAGAAGAGATCCGACAGCCCGAAGCACCCGTAGACAAGAAGCGCATCGCCCTCATGGAGGGAACCTGCGGCGTGCCCGATCGGGTGACGATCCGCGGCCAGGTTGTGGACATTCCAGTCACCGAAAAGGAAATGAAGTCGGACTGGGATATGTTCCTCGGGCTTCCGCGCCTTGCCCGTGAGACCATACGGCCGCTGCAGGATGTGGGCATGAGCGGCGTGCGACGGGCGCGTCTTCAGGCCGAGGTTTTTCCCGAAAAGCGTGACGGTGTCAGTCCGCCGCTCTGGGTTTCGGATACATTGTCCACAAACGACAACAGCTTCTTTTCCACAACGGCCCAGCGCCTTACGTCAGGCGTATATGCAGTGCGGCTGACGCTGCGCGGCATTGATTCTCTGCGCCAGAGCGTCGCCGATTTCGCATTCATGCCTTCGCGCCAGAGCCTCACTCTGAAAAAAGACATCATCATTGGCGAAGGCAAGTTCCGTGTGCTTCCGCGCGACTATACGGGATGGATTGTTACATCCGACATCGACCAGACATTTCTCGACACGAAGCTTGATTCGCGCGGCGGACTCATGCAGACGTTATTCGAAATGCCTTCCGAAAAGCGTCCGCTTCCTGGAATGGTTGAGCTCATGCGCCAGATGACGGACCAGGAAATTCCGGTTCATTTCATTTCCGCGTCGCCTCACTTTTTTCGCCGCAGCTTCAACGCTCTTTTCATGCATCACAACATTCCGGTCACCGGTCTGCGGTTGAAGTATCTGCAGGGCGTGTTTGAAGAAGCCCGCAAGAAGCTCTTCGAAAGTCTTCTGCACGTGAGCGACTATCTGCAGGCCGGTGTCGGCGGAGCCATGGACCGCTCTGTAAAATATCTGAATTCAAGTCTGCAGAGCCTGTTCGATCAGGTTGGATACAAGCTCGAAGCGATTCTTGAAAACCGCCTGATCCAGCCCACGGGGGCCCGCGAAGTTCTTCTGGGAGACAACACGGAGAGCGACTTTTTTATTTTCACGCTTTATCAGGTGCTTCTGACGGGCCGCCTTCGCGACGATCAGCTCGTGGACTATCTCTATCATCTGAAATTTCACGGACGAGAAGCGTTGACCCGCGACTACTCCGTGCGCATCGCGCGCCTCACGACTGAAAACCTGCAGATCCACGGCAAGATCAATCCGGTGGAACACGTATGGATCAACCAGGCTTACATGTCTCCGAATCAGGAAGAGGCGCTTGCGATGATCCGTGAAGCGCTCCCCGGAGATGCATTCAAATGGGGAACCATCAAGCCTCCCGTTCTTGTCCGCGGCGGACTGGGTTTCGCCGTTCAGGCTCTCGACGCGGGTCTCATCAACCCCGATCAGTTCAGATCTGTCTGGAAAACGATCGAAGGAAAGAAGATCGGCGATCTGCCGCTCGACCGCGGATTCTTTGAGCGCACTGTAAACGCAATGAAATGGACCCGTTATTCGGCGGAACAGGTCCTCAAGTATGCCGACTAACGTTCGCGCGGGGTGCGCTTGCAGCTGAAGCGCGAGGACAGAATTGTCTTTCTGCGGAGCGTGTTTTCAAGCCTTGCGCACGTGCGGGTGGAAGGCGCCGCGAACATGCCCGCATCCGGCGGCGCCGTACTCGTCTGCAATCACACGGATCTTTCTGACGGCCTCATCCAGCTGCTCTATACGCCGCGCCCCCTGGTCTTTCTCGCAAAATCAGAGCTGTTCGAAGTCACCGGAGGCTTGAAGCTCTCCGAGGCTCTCGGACAGAATGATTTCTTCAAGCAGCTCCCGAACGACTTGCTTGCAGACACGCTCAACCTTGCCGGTCAGTTCATTCAGGACGTCGACGCAGTCCCGATCATCCGCGGTTACCGCGGCACGACCCGGAAGGAGGCCGCTTCCTACTACTCGGAGCTTGCGCGCAGCGTCATCGAGCGGCTCAAGAAGGGAGAAGTGGTGGCCATCTATCCCGAAGGCACTCGCTCAAAGGGCGCTCTTCTTCCGTTCAAGGGTTTCGCCGCGCGCGTCGCAATCGAGGCCGGCGTGCCTGTCATTCCCTCCGCGCTCTCCGGAAACGCGGGGCTGGGCGATCCGGCGGGCTGGGGCAGGTCGGTTGTGCGCAGTGTAATTTATCGAATCGGCCGGCCGGTGGGACCCGAGGATTTTCCGAAGACTGAGGGCAAAGCCGCCGTGAAACTGTTGACGGAAAGGATTCGAAACAGCGTGCTTGAACTGCTGGCCTGATGTTTTCGCACAGATTTCTTACCCTGCTGACCGGAGTTCTCTTCTTTGGCGCGATGCTGGGCATCGGTTATTTCACGATTGCCCGCCAGAAAGAATCCGGCGTGCGTTCACCCGAGTTCTACCTGCTCGAACTTGAAACTGCGGAAGGACTGAAGATCGGCGCGTCTGTCCAGATTCTGGGCGTCCCCTGCGGCGTCGTAGACTCTATGTATTACATACCGACTCAGGACGGCAAGACCACCGTGCTTGCCGTCCTCGCGCTGACGAAAACGGTGCCGATGTATTCGAACTACAGAATCATCACCCGATTCCCGACCGCGCTCGCCGCGAAGGTGGTTGAAATCAATCCGGGCCGAAAAACAGACGGAGCCGTGATCGTTCAGCCTCAGCTGCTCGGTTCGCGCGAGCTCGTTGATCTGAAGACGCACGGAACGATTCCCGAGCTCGGAGCAAACGCTCTGCGCGCGAGCAACTTCGATGATCCTCTGTATTTGATTGCAGCGAGTCTCACGGAAAATCGAAAATCGCTGCGGCGCATTGCGTCAAACGTCGCGCAGATTACCGACAAGATGAACGCTGGAAACGGAACCATTGCCCTTCTGCTCAACCGGCCCGATCTCGTGAACAACTTGAATGAAATCCTGAAGGGGTCTCTGATTCTCATCGAGGAAATTCACGCCGGCGTAGAGGATACGCGCGAAAGCCGCGCTGCGATTGATTTTATCTCGGTGATCACTGCCTTCACGAAATTCCTCTGACCGCGCTTTTTCCTCCGGCTTTTGGTTGCAGACCTGCCCGAGCGCACACTCCTTGTAAGCATGTCCCGTCAGTTTGAAATTCCATCCTTCTACCGGTCGCCGATCCTTTCTGTTCTCAAAAACGCTCGGAAGAATCAGGACCGCCATAAAAGGGACTTTTCTCCAACTGTCCTGGATCTCGGGAAAGTCCGTTTCAAGCTTGCGCGGCACTTTGGATTCTGCTACGGCGTGGAGAACGCCATCGAAATCGCATACCGGGCCATTGAGGAAAATCCCGGCCGGCGGATCTTTCTTCTCAGCGAGATGATTCACAATCCCCAGGTGAACCAGGATCTCACGCAGCGCGGCGTGCGTTTTCTTATGAAGACAAACGGAACGCAGATTCTCCCTTTTGAAGAGCTGCGAAGCGACGACATCGTAATCGTTCCCGCGTTTGGAACCACGGTGGAAATGTTCGCGCGGCTGGCCGCGATTGGAATCGATCCGCAGACTTACAATACAACATGCCCGTTCGTGGAAAAAGTCTGGAACCGATCCGAGCAGATGGGAGCGCAGGGTTATACGATCATCATCCACGGCTTCGACAATCATGAAGAGACGCGCGCAACGTTTTCGCATGCGCGCAGGTCTGCGCCTTCCGTGGTAATTCGAAATATGCAGGAAGCCGAAAGGCTGGCTGCCTACATTCGCGGCGAAAAGGAGCCGTCGCTCTTCTTCGAAGAGTTTCCAGGACGCTACTCTGAGGGATTTGATCCCTCGCGTCACTTTGAACGGATCGGCGTGGTCAATCAGACGACGATGCTGGCCACAGAAACGCAGGAAATTTCCGAATACCTGCGCAAGGCCGTAATCCACCGGTCCGGCGAACAGAATCTCGCACACCATTTCGCGGACACAAGAGACACGCTCTGCTATGCGACCTCCGAAAATCAGGAGTCCGTTTACGGCCTGCTGGAATCGGGCGGCAGCCTTGCCGTTGTCGTCGGCGGCTACAACTCGTCCAATACGTCGCACCTGGTGGAGCTCTGCGAAAAGCGGCTGCCAACCTTCTATGTTAAGGATGCGGATGAAATCCTTTCGCGCGATCGCATCCGCCATCTTGACCTGGCAAGCGGCAAGATCGTAGAAACAGATCGCTGGCTGCCGGATCATCCGGTCGTGGACATTCTCGTCACAGCGGGCGCCAGCTGCCCGGACGCAGTCGTGGACCGGGTCATCGAGCGCATCAGCTCCGTCGCAGGTCTTGAAGGGTCCCTGGCAACCGCTCTTGCGAAATTTGCTCCGGGCTGACCGTTCGCCTCGCCAGGTCCTGTCTGACCCCGGCGCAAGGTTTTCGCTTGACCCTGTTTTGCAGGAGCCCAGCGTTTCAACGTGAACTGGTTCCAGAACATCCTGGTGGGAATTCTATTTTTCGGCGCCCTCGCGCTTGCGGGCTTCTTTACGATTATTTCGGAAGCCGGCCCTTTTGCGAAGAAGGGCAACATGCTCGTGCTTTATTTTGACAATGCAGACGGCGTGAAGACGGGCTCTCGCGTAACCGTTCTCGGCGTTCCCGCGGGCGCTGTGACGGATTTGAATCTGGTCGGTGTTGATAAGAACGGACAGCCCGTAAAAGAAGATTCACCGGATGCGGTGGCGCAGAAAGTCGCAGTGACAATCGAGATCCGCCGTCCCGTAAAATTCTACAGCAACTATAAGATCGCGGTAAAAAACGAAACCATTCTTTCCGGCAAGATCATTGCCATTGATCCGGGTTCCATCAAGCCCGGCGAAGACGGACGCATTCCGGAAGCCATCGCAGTGATGGCCCCTTCCACGACCGATCTTCAAAAAGAAAGAAAGAGCGCGCTGGAAAAACGCCTCGAGAATCCTTCGCAGAAGGGCGCATTCGTCGACCTGAAAGGCGAAAGCTCCGGGGATCCTCTGGCCGGCCTCTCCGAAATGATTGCCGAAAACCGTGGATACATTCGCCTCAAGTTGAACAACGTCGCCGAGATCAATACGAAGATCAACAGCGGCAAGGGCACGCTGGGACTGCTTGTAAACGATGATGAGCTGCATCGAAACGCCAACACAGTGCTGACAGACGCACAGGTCGTTGTGCGTGAGTTGCGCGAAGGTCTTGAGGACACTCGTGAACAGGCTCCCGTCAACAGCTTCCTTCGCGCAGCTCTCACGGCATTCTAGGCAGGCGTCTTTTGCTTTATAATAGTATAGAGTATTTCCTTTTTCTTTCTATTCTACTGGTCGTCTACTGGGCCGCTCCGCAGCGATTTCGAAATCCCATTCTCATCGTCGCATCGCTCCTATTTTACGCGTACTGGTCAGTCGCCTTCCTGCTCCATTATTTCGTCATCCTCGCGCTGAACTATCCGCTCTTCCTTGCCATCCTCAAAAACCGCTCGAAGGCCGCGATGCGCGCGGCGCTCGTTCTGGATTTCGGCAACCTGATCTTCTTCAAATACTTCTACTTTATGGTGCGGACCGTGGAGGCGTTTGTTCCTGCGGAGTTTCGCGGGACTCTTTCGCAGATCAATCCTGACAATGGCGACATCATCCCGGTCATCATCCTGCCTCTTGCGATCAGCTTCTATACCTTCCAGATTGTTGCGTTTCACGTGGACGCATACCGCGGCGACGTAACGGAAGCTCCCAGCTTCTGGAAATACTTTCTATTCATCAGTTACTTTCCGCAGCACATTGCAGGGCCGATCATCCGCCACCACCATCTGCTCAAGCAGCTCGATGAGCCGCGCGACCCGGGCGCGGTTGATGTGAATCGGGCGCTGGCCCTCATCGGCATGGGTCTCATCAAGAAGGTCATCATTGCAGACACGTTTGCGGGGATGGCCCTCCAGATCACGCGGAGCCCGGAGAAGTACGATCCGATTTTTGTGATTCTCGGCAGCGTGTTTTTCGCCATCCAGGTTTATTCGGATTTTGCCGGTTATTCTGACATCGCGCGCGGATCATCGCTCCTCCTGGGATTTGAGCTGCCGGTGAACTTTCGCGGGCCCTTCTTCCAGCTGAGCTATCAGGAGCACTGGCAGAGATGGCATATAACGCTGTCCTTCTGGCTGCGCGACTATCTGTACATTTCGCTCGGCGGAAACCGCCAGGGGAAATTTCGCTCTCACCTGTATCTTCTGATTACCTTCATCCTGGGCGGTCTCTGGCACGGCGCGGGCTGGGGCTTTGTGATCTGGGGAACTCTGGTAGGTTCGCTTCTGGCCGTAGAACGAATCCTGCGTGACCTCGGCTGGATTTCTGTTTCCGAAACCTGGTGCCGGCGCGAAGGCGAAGAGACGGGCGCTTATGCTGTCCGCAGCCTGAAAAACTTTCTGCGCATGTCCGTTATCTTCACGCTGATCTTCACAGGCGGGATCTTCTTCAACGCGGGTCTGGATTTGACCGTAGCCTCAAGAAATTTCAACGCAATCTTCTGGCCGGAGGCAGACACAAAAGCCTTCGGCCTGAACTCATGGCATGCGATCCTGTTTTTGACCTTTCTGTTTCTGCACTGGCTGGAGTACCAGGACTTTGAGCCTGTCTTCCGTCTCCGCGAAAAATATGCGAAGCTGGAGCGCCCGCTTCTGACAGTCGGCGCAGTGCTGCTCATGTTCTTGATCAGCTGGAAAGCTGCGGGGAACCAGACTTTCGTGTATTTCCAATTTTGAGGCAGTTATGAAGAACATCGCATTTGTCCTCAGCATCTCTCTTCTGCTGCTCGCTCTCGATAAGATTGCGCTGCTCCCTTCGTTTCGTGCCTGCTGCACAACGGCTCCTGGAGTCAGCGTATTCCGGCTGTCGCTTGACTCGGATTTCAGTCAGGATGCTGCGATTGAACGAGCCCGGTCGCGCAACAAACGGATCATCATGAACTTCGGGAGTTCGCGTTCATTCGGCTATTACTACAGCCCGACCTCTGAGCAGCTGCGCGATACGAAGTATCTTGGCGCGGAAGAGAAGAAGCTCGTGGATTCCTGGGACGTGATCAATTCGGCGGCTCCGGGCGCGTCGATCGTCAGCGAATATGTGCGCATGATGCAGTGGCTCGATCATGGAGCGCGCCCGGATTTTATCTCGGTTGAGCTTTCGCGTTTTTCTTTGAATTCAAGTTCTCTCTGGCTGAACGACGAGATCAAAAATGGCATACCGGTCAGTTTCGCGCTTCGCTACTGGACGAAGATGCCGATTGCCCATTCTTCCACCGTGGTCGGCAGCCGGGTCTTCGCTCTGTCGCGCTACCGGATTGGCGAGCCGACTGCAGCCTCTGCTTCCGTGTGGGAAGGGATGTTCTCGATGATTACGCAGAACCTTGCGGGCGAAAAGGTCACTCTGCAAACGAACATTGGACTCCCGGTCGGGCAGGAACCTCCGATGATGCTCATGAGCTACAACCACGTTGCCA